>JACPRR010000201.1 GCA_016189825.1 Chloroflexota bacterium | reverse complement strand
GGCTCGTCGACGAAAATGATGGTGTGTCTGGCAACAGTGCGAAGCTGCTTCTCCTGCCATGCCGCCTTGAGGCGGAGGAACTTGGCCACCGCGTCCGCCAGGGTGTCGTCGTACAGGACCGGGCGCCCTTCCCTATCTGTGACCCCGAGTCCCCAGGTGATCGGGCCGGTTATCTGGCCCTTTACGGCAACTGGTGCGAGGTCGCGCATGGACAGGAATGCATGGAGTCCTGCAGCATGGCCGGGTCCGGTGGGGCAACAGTCGAGGTCGCCCGAAATGTACGCCTGGTAGAGCTTTTCAAGCTCCGCATCGAAGGCCCCCGAGCGGTCAATGACAAACCGGCCTTCGTCTGCCTGAAGGCCGGGGAACCCTTCGCTGAATTGCGCGTACATGCCCTCAAGCGGCGAGCGAGCGGGAAGCTGCGGCCATGCGGGTATTTCGGGGAGGTAGCGCGCCACCTCCCGGCAGGCGGCGACAGGGTCGGTGTGGGGCATGCTGCCGATCGCCGTGGGCAGGCAGCCGAAGTTTCCCTTGCGCTTCATGCTATTTCACGTATTTGCCGACAATGGGCTGCAGCCTGTTCTTTAGCTCCGCGGGCACCATCTCTGGCGCCGTGGCTATGGCGCCCTGGAGGGCGGTCGAACACATGCAGTCACGCTTCGCGGGCAGGTGGGGCAGGGCGAGCTTTATGATGCGCTTCGCGTTTTCTACGTTCTTGCGCAGGTTCTCTAGTATCATTCCGGTGCTGACGACATCGCATTCCTCGTGCCAGCAGTCATAGTCAGTGATGCAGGCGAGGGCGGCATAGCATATCTCGGCCTCGCGGGCGAGCTTGGCCTCAGGAAGCGCAGTCATGCCGATAAGCCCGGCTCCCCAGGAGCGATGAAGGGCGCATTCGGCGCGGGTCGAAAACTGTGGGCCTTCCATCACCACCCAGGTGGCGCCGTGGTGGACGGTGACTCCGGCCCGCTGCGCGGCCTTGTAGAGCACGGCGCGCAGGTCGGGGCAGAAGGGGTCGGCGAAGCCAACATGGGCCACCAATCCATTCCCGAAGTAGGTCCCGCGCCTGCCCTGGGTGCGGTCGATCAACTGGTCCGGTATCACCACATCCTGCGGCCTGAACTCCTGCTTCAGGCTCCCCACCGCGCTGACGGAGACTATCCACTCCACGCCGAGCGTCTTCAACGCGTAGATGTTGGCCTGAGAAGGCACTTCTGAGGGCAATATGCGGTGGCCGCGCCCGTGCCGGGGGAGGAAGGCGATGTTCACCCCTTCGAGCGTGCCAGTGACGATGGCATCGCTCGGCCTGCCAAACGGGGTGTCGGGGCGGACCTCCCTGATATCGGAGAGTCCGTCGATCTCGTAGAGCCCGCTGCCGCCGATCACTGCTATCCTTGCTTCGTTCATGCTTTTGTCTCCAACTCCGGCCCGAACAACCGCTCGAGCCTCGGGGAATACGGCGGGCGCACCACGCCCCTTTCGGTGATGATGGCGCTCACGTGCTTCGCCGGGGTGACGTCAAAAGCCGGGTTGGCGACTTCGACGCCTTCCGCTGCGAGGCGCACCCCTGCGATATGGGTCACCTCGGCATGATTGCGCTCTTCGATGGGAATGTCTTTGCCACTGTTGATAGCCAGGTCTATGGTACTGAGTGGCGCAGCCACGTAGAAGGGAACGCCGTTCTCGCCGGCGAGGACGGCGATTGAATAGGTGCCGATCTTGTTGGCAACGTCGCCGTTCGCGGCCACCCGGTCGGCGCCAACGACAACGGCGTCGATCGTTCCTTTCGACAGGAAGTGTCCTGCCATCGAATCAGTGATGAGGGTGACAGGTATCCGCTCCTGCACCAGTTCCCAGGCGGTGAGCCGGGCGCCCTGGAGGAGCGGGCGGGTCTCGGTGGCAAAGACGTGGAGCTTCTTGCCCTGGGCCTTCGCCGCCTTGATGACGCCCAGTGCGGTGCCGCATCCGCAGGTGGCGAGAGAACCTGCGTTGCAGTGGGTGAGCACTGTAAAACCGTCCCCGATCAGGTCGGCCCCGTAGCGGCTGAGCCGGTCCGTTGCCTCTTCCTCGTGGCGCTGGATAGCCTGTGCTTCGGCGACAACGGCTTCCTTGATCTCGGGGATGGTCCGGGGGCGGCGAGCCGCCGCCTCGACGCGGCTGAGGGCCCAGGACAAGTTCACCGCGGTGGGCCGGGTCGAGGCGAGGAAGCCGAGTATCGAGTTGAACTCCTTGAGAAAGGTGTCACTGTCGCCGTTCTTGAGGGCGAGCGCGCCCAGCGCGGCGCCGTAGGCGCCGGCAACGCCGATGGCGGGCGCGCCCCGCACGCACAGGCGTCTTATCGCGTCGGCGACTACCCTGTAGTCGCCGGTGTCGATGTACTCAATGCGGCCGGGGAGCAGGGTCTGGTCGAGGATGCGGACCCTGTCGCCGAGCCATTCTATAGGCTGAACCCGTGCGGTCTCGTTCATATGGAAGCGAGGTAGAGTATACACAGGTGAAGCCGGACTCAGCAATAGGGCGCGTCAGGGCAACAGGCCGTCGATGAGAATACGAAGGCCGATCGCGATGAGAACGGAGCCGCCTGCGAGCTTCGCGCGCTTGCCGAGCAGGCGCCCGGCGCGTTGCCCGATCGCGAATCCGCTGGCGGTTACGGCGAAGGCGACCAGTCCTATGGTGAAGCTGGTCGACATAATATTCACCCTTAGCAGCGCGAGGGAAAGGCCTACAGCCAGTGCGTCCAGGCTTGTGGCGACAGAGAGGGTGAGCAGGGTGAAGCCACGGGTGAAGTCGGCGCACTCGGACTTTTCGCTAGAGGGGCGGAAGGAGTCGGCGATGGCCTTGCCTCCGACAAGGGCGAGGATGCCGAACGCGACCCAGTGGTCATAGGCCGAGATTCTATCGACCAGGGTGCGGCCGGCGAGCCAGCCGATGACGGGCATGAGGAACTGGAAGAACCCAAACGAGAATGAGGTGCGGAAAACCTGCCGGGGCGATACCGTGCGCATCGCGGCGCTGCCGGAGACAGCGATGGCGAAGCAGTCGGCCGAGAGGCCGAGGGCGGCGAGCAATAGGGACGGAAAGTCCACAGGGCTCTCACTTCCCCTGCCGGGGCGGTTTCTTGAAAGCGATGCGGCGGTGTGTGCCGTCGCAGTGCGGCATAGTGCGGGACTGCCCGCAGCGACACAGGGCGAACCTGGCGCCGGCCGCGAGCTCCGTTCCGTCGGCCGCCAGCAACTTGCAATCGCCGGTAATGATGTACGGGCCGTTGTCGGAGACCTTTACGGTAACCGCCTTGGGCCCCGCCGGCGGCGGCGCAGGCTCCAGGTGTCCCAGTGCCTCGTAGCGCAAAGCGCCAGAAGGACACATGTCAATGACCTGAATTATCTGCTCGGCCGGGGCCGCCGCAAGGTCGACCCAGGGGTGCCGGTGAAGGTCGAACACCGACGGTAGCTCACCAATGCAGAAACCCGCATGCGTGCACTTGTCGCTGTCCCAGAACACCCGTATCGCGCTGTTTTCGTACGTGCGCTTCATGCCTTGTATTATACGCGAACGGCGGCGCCGTTTCGCTGTGGGCGTGGCTTTGACACCCCGAATGGGGGCGGCGATAATATGCGCGCTTTTCATTTCCTTCGCGAGGAGGTCCGCCGTGGACAAGGTGAAAGTCGGCATTCTTGGCGCGACCGGCATGGTCGGCCAAAGGTTCATTCAGTTGCTGGCTAATCATCCCTGGTTTGAGGTAACGGAGGTTGCGGCTTCCGAGAGATCGGCGGGGAAGAAGTATAGCGAGGTCATGGAGGGCCGCTGGAAGCTTACCACCGACATACCGGAAGGGGTGAGGAAGCTGGTGGTCAAGGAGTGCGCTCCCGGCCTGGACTGCCGCATCGCGTTTTCGTCCCTGGACGCCGAGATCGCGGGTCCGATAGAGCAGGCGTTCGCGAAGGCCGGCTATGTCGTTTCGAGCAACTCGCGGAACCATCGCATGGAGCCCGATGTGCCACTGCTCATACCGGAGGTCAATGCTGAGCACCTTGGGCTTATCCCGGTGCAGAAAAAGAACCGGGGCTGGCAGGGGATGATCATCACCAATCCGAACTGCTCGACCATACACCTGGTGATCGCCCTGAAGCCGCTTATGCGATTCGGGCTGAGCAAGCTGCTCGTGACCACGATGCAGGCGCTCTCGGGCGCCGGATACCCTGGTGTGCCATCGCTGGACATACTGGACAACGTGGTCCCGTTCATTGGGGGCGAGGAAGAGAAAGTGCAGACCGAGACCCTCAAGTTGTTGGGGGCGCTTGCGAAGGACAGGGTGGTCCCAGCGCAAATAGTGGTGAGTGCGCATTGCAACCGGGTACATGTCAGCGACGGGCATACTGAGTGCGTATCCGTCAAGCTTGACGCGAACCCCGGCCTCGCCGAGGTGACAAAGGCGATGCAGGAATTCAACCCCTTGAAACAGTTGGGGCTGCCGAGTTCTCCGTCTCGGGTCATCATTGTGAAGCAGGAGCCGAACAGGCCGCAACCTAAGATGGACCGCGATCTCGAGCACGGGATGGCCTCTGTGGTGGGCCGGATACGGGAGTGCCCGCTACTGGGGTACAAGTTTGTCGTCCTGGGACACAACACCATCCGTGGGGCGGCGGGCGCGGCGATATTAAACGCCGAGCTGATGATGAAGAAGGGGCTCATTAGCTGACGCGTTCCTTCGATTGTTGACGGCCGCCGTTGGTGTTGGATATACTTTTTAGCTTGGAGGGACGGGATTCCCGTCCTTCCGAAGTGAAGGAGGCTCGATGCTTTGGCTAACGAAGTAGGGAAACGGTACGTTTGCAAGAAGTGTAATTCCGAGTTCATTGTCACCAGGGGTGGCAAGGGCGCTGTCTGCTGCTGCGGGCAGCCCATGGAATTGAAAAAGTAGCTAATTCGGAGGCAGATTCTTGGCTAACCAGCTTGGAAAGAGATATCGTTGCGCGACGTGCGGCACCGAGGTGCTGTGCACAAAGGCCGGCGCAGGTGTCGCGGTGTGCTGCGGCGTGGAAATGGAAGTCCAGCAACCGAAGCCGGTCCCCTCATCCGACTAACCCTAGTTGCACGACTCAGCGTAAAGGCGTTCGCCTCTCCCTTGGTGAGAAAGAGATCAGCTTCGGAGTCACCCTCTCCCTACCCTCTCCCTCAAAGGGAGAGGAGTTAGCGAATTTGGCCCTCTCTCCAGCGCAATCCGTGGATTTCCACCCACGGCCGAAGCCGTGGGCATGGGAATTTCTATCTGTGCCCCGGGCTTCAGCCTGGGGTAGCGGAGACACCCCCATTGGATCTCTCACCCTGGCATTGCGGGCCACATTGAGATTACCATAATATCCGCGGATTACGGCCTCCACCGAGCCCTTCGAGAGCCTCAGGGGCCCCGCAGGGAGCGCCCTTCGACAGGCTCATGGACCTTGACGGATAATGGCCGGGACGATGACATCGTGAAGCGCAACCAGCGGGCGGATTTTACATAACCCTCAGCGCGATACCTGATCACACTATCGCACAACATTTCCCACACGGCCACCAAGTCTTGCCCCACTAATATTGGGCTGTTGGCTTGGCCAACGCTACGGACTATCGTCGTCGGGAGGCGCGCCATGGTGATGACGTTCCGCTCAAAGACTCCTCAGGTAGACCTCAACACACACCCTATTCAGCAAGGGGCGCTACAACTGGTCCCTGAGTCGATCGCCCGGAAATACATTGTCATACCCCTGGTAGTCGCTGATGGCGCGCTGAAGGTGGCCATGGCAGATCCAGGCGACATCTCCACCATTCAGGTGCTGGAAGCACGGGCGCGGATGCGGGTCGAGCCCATGCTTGCCTCCAGCGCAGACATTCGTTCCTGCATCGACCGCAACTACAAGAAATATGCGGAGATCGAGCAGCAGTTCGAGCCGGTCGAGTCCGGCGCGGCCGCCGTCAGGGAACAAGAGAAGTCGCTGGCCGAGGCTGTTGCCGAAGCCCCTGCTGTCCGCGCCCTTGACATGCTCATCAGCGAGGCAGTCAAGCACCGGGCGTCGGACATACATATCGAGCCGCAGGAGGATGCGTTGCGCGTGCGGTATCGCATTGACGGCGTGCTGCAGGATACGGTCTCTCTGCCCCTGAGCGCCCACGGACCCCTTATCTCACGGATAAAGATTCTCGCCAGCATGAATATCGCAGACCACCGGCCACAGGACGGCCAATTCTCCCTCATTGTGCAGAACCGGGAGGTCAACATCCGCGTGGTCACCATACAGTCGATGTACGGGCAGATGTCGGTGCTGAGGATCCTTGACAAGTCCTTTGGGGCACTGGAGTTACCGGAAACAGGTATGCTCCCCGGGCCACTGGGCAAGTATCAGAGCATGCTGAGGTCACCCTTTGGCATGATCTTGCTGAGCGGGCCAACCGGATCGGGCAAGACGACGACGCTGTATGCCTCTGTGAACGGCATGGACCACAAGACAAGGAACGTCATCACCGTGGAAGATCCGGTCGAGTACCGCCTGAGGGGCATCAATCAGATCGAGGTCAACCCTAAGGGAGGGGTGACATTTGCCACCGGCCTGCGGACGATCTTGCGGCTCGATCCCGACGTAATCCTGGTTGGGGAAATACGGGATGGCGAGACCGCAGAGATTGCGACCCAGGCTGCGCTTACCGGACACCTTGTACTGTCATCTGTGCACGCGAATGATACTGTGGGATCGCTGTTCAGATTGCTTGATCTGGGCGTGGGTGCCTTTTACCTTTCCTCGGCGGTCGTTGGCGTGGTGGCGCAGCGAATGGTGCGGAAGGTCTGCCCGCACTGCCGGCATTTCACTCAGGCCCCCGCGGAAGCGCAGTTGGCCTACAACAAGGAGCTAGGCGAGGACAGGACCGAGTTCTCCTACGGCAAGGGTTGCCCGGCCTGCGCGGGTACGGGATTCCTGGGGCGGACCGCGGTCTTCGAGATACTCGCTGTTTCAGAGGAGATCAGGAGGCTGCTGCTCACCGGGGCGAGCGCGGCCCAGATACGCGCCAGGGCCAGGGAAGAGGGAATGGTCTCGATGTGGCGCGACGGCATGCTGAAGGCGAAGACGGGCATCACCACGCCGTGCGAAGTTGTCCGCAACGTCTACTGCATCGAGTGATTCAGAACGCTGATCCTGTCGCAGAGCTTCTGGACCTGTTCGCGGTCTTCGCAAAACGCCAGAAGGTGTTCGTAGCTGATGAGGCGTTCCGCGTGTAGCTTCACCAGTGATTGGTCGAGCAGTATCATGCCTTCGCGCGAATGCGTCTGCATGACGTTTGGTATCTGGTAGATCTTGCCGTCGCGCACCAGGTTTCTCACTGCGGCGTTGCCCAGCATCACCTCCACCGCGGCTACCCTGCCCTTACCGTCCGTCCTTGGCACCAGCGCCTGGCAGAAGATGCCGAGTATTGATGTCGCCAGTCTTGATTGGACCAGGTGGCGCTCGTGGGCTGGAAAGAGGTCGATGATGCGTTCAACAGCGCGAGCCGCGCTCGGCGCGTGGCCGGTGGTGAGGACAAGGTGGCCGGTCTCTGCGATTGTCATAACCGCCGCCGCCGTTTCGGTGTCCCTCATTTCGCCGACCAGTATGATATCGGGGTCTTGCCGCAGGACACGGCGCAGCGCCTCGGCGAAGGAGGTGGTGTCGGTGCCCAACTGGCGCTGAGTGATCAGGCATTTCCGGCTCGGGTGGAGGTACTCTATGGGGTCTTCGATGGTGACCACCCGGCGACTCTCGGTGGCATTGAGATGCTGGATCATCGCGGCGAGGGTGGTCGATTTTCCGCTCCCGGTCGGCCCGGAGACAACGATGAGTCCCCTGGGCCGGGCCACGAGGTCCTTGCATATTTTGGGCAGGCCCAACTCCTCAATGGATGGGATTGACTCGGGCAGGAGCCTCATCACCAGGCTTATGCTGCCCTGCTGCTTGGCGGCGTTGCAGCGCACCCGTCCCACCCCTTCCTGAGACAGGCCGAAGTCGAGCTCCATGCTCTTTTCGAATTCCGCCTGCTGCCCGTCCGCGGCGATCTGGCAAAATGCTTTCAGCGTATCTTCAGGTGTGAGTTCTGAACAACCGGGAACCGGACAGAGCGAGCCATGTACGCGGAGCATCGGCGGTGTTCCGACCACGAGGTGCAGGTCGGATGCCTGGCTGGCCTTCGCTGTAGCAAGCAGGGATCGTATATCCATGAAGCTATCCTTTTCCCTGCAAGGACAGGGTGAATGTTGAGATACCGGTGTTACTGGCCTGCCAGCTTGATATCACCACGAGCGCGAACTTCCCACTCTGCTGCAGGGCGCGAGCGTACGCGAGCACCGTAGCCTCGTCCGGGGAGGCGCCTCTGACCGTCGTCGTCGAACCGGACCGGGCCACAGAGCGGAAAACGATTTCTTTGGGCGCAATAGTGGTTACCAGGTCGAGCTCTGCGTTCAGCGTCTGTTTTTGCGCGTCGAACCCGCCGGCTACTGCCTTCAGGTTTGCCAGCTTCGCGGCGGCAGTGTCATATGTGGCCTGAGCAGCAGACAGTTTCTTGTTCAGGTCAACCGCCTGAAGCTTCAGCGCCTGTGCCGCCGCAGCCCTTCCCTCGAACTGGGAATTCGCCGCTGTTACCTGGGACTGAAGCCTGCGGGTCTCTACGTTCGCCGCGCGCACCTGCACAATGGAGAAGATGACTAGCGATGCCGCTAGCACCTCGGAACCGATCGCCAGCCCGACCCGAGAATAGGAGAATGTCTTTGGACGCTGTTCCTCGGGGAGAACGTTGATATTGATACCGGTGAAGTCTGCCCCCTCGCTTGTCAACGGCTTGGAAGCCAGTCCCAGGTTCACCATGAACTCCGTTGCCGGGAAGCCATGGGGAGCCTTGATCGGCGATTGGAGCGGAAGCACGCTGCGGTTGAGCTCGCCGGCCAGGAACTGGCAGGCAGCCAGTTCTTGCACCAGTTTTCCGGATACATGGACCGGGAGGCGGCCCGAGAAGGCGACAGCATCGAGAGGCTTGTCAGGATGGGCTGAGTCGTAGAAATCTATTGAACGCTCCAGCTCCTCCTTGACGTAAAGCAGCTTCTCCTGGACCGTCTGTGCCTCTCCAGGGTAGGTCTGGCTCCTCATGAGCTGAGGCACGCCATCGATGTTGATGATGATGTCCACTTCTGTGGGGCGGATGTCGGCCAGCACCCCTGTTATGCCGGCGCCCACCCTGGAGATGCAGAGAGGGGCAAGGTCCACCATTTGCGGCTTGATGCCTGCGATGCCGAGGGCCTTTATGGCAGCATCGGCGGTATTGCGCGGCGAAGCAACCAGGAAAGTGTTTATCGTATCGGAGGTGGAGGCCACAGTCTGCCAGGAAAGGTAGAGCTGGTCGATCTGCACCGGGAATGCCAGCTCCGCTTCACGCCGGATTGCCTCGGGAAGCACCGACCTTTGCATGTGCGGGAGCAACATCGTGCGGGTGAGACAATGCAGCCCGGAAATGCCGGCGATGACCCACTTGGGCCGGATTCCCTGCGCGCGGATGAAGTCGTGAAGCAGGGGACCCAACACGTGGGGCTCTGCGACAAGCCCATCCTTGACCAGGCCGGCATCAAGCGGCAGTTCCGCCCACTTGAGGACACGTTTTCCTCTTGCGGCCAGGTAGGTTACAGAATCGCTGCGAAAGAAGAGAGCAATTACTTTTCTGGCCATCAGTCGCCCTCGTATGAGTAGACGGTCATGGTGATAGCGACGGAAGGGAGACGGGCCTCTTTCCCGGTCGTATCCGGGACCGTTAGCTCCGCGCTCTTTATGGAAGCCGTCGGGAATCGGGCGGTGACCTTCGACACGAAATCGACCAGTCTGGGTACGTCGCCCTGTGCCCGCGTGGTGACCGTGAGCGACGCGAACTTCTGTCCCTTGAGCTGTTCGACCGCCGGACCGGGGGACTCAGTGCCGGTCACGGCGACGCCTGAGTCACTGGCGATCTGGGACAATGTGGCCGCAATCTCGATGCTGTCCAGCTTTGCGCGTAACCGCGTTTTCGTGGAGTCATAGTCGGACTTCGCCTGGGCGATGGAGGCGTCGAGGTCTTTCCGCTTGGCGATGAGGCTGTCGTTCGATGGCAGAGAGGGCAGTTTTGCAATGCGGGCGTTGGTCTGGGACAGCTCCTGCCGCAACTGCTCCTGTTCCTGCGATTGATTGAAGTATGCGGCACCAAACGTTGCAGTGAGCACGATCGCCCCCCCGATCCCGAACACTGCCATCGATGTCTTTAGCCGTTTCATTTCGAGTTTCCCGTTCTCAGTCCAACTGCCATGAGCCGACGAGTGTCGAACCGGTGGCGTTGTCTCTAAGGACAAGCGCCGAGGCCGTAACCTTGGGTACCCCGCCCTGCAGCGCTCGCGCGGTAACTTTCATGGCCACCGCTGTGCTTACTGTCCCGATGTCCTCGCGCTCGGCGGACACCCAGATATAGCCGGCGGCTCCGTTGTATCCCGGGTATCCTGATAATCTCATGTACTGGTAGACTGTCGAGTAGACCCCCCCCTCAGGATTCGGCGCAGCGGGAATGTTCGGGCGCGGCGTGCCGAAATCCCAGATCAGTCCCGTATTGCCGTTGGGGTCTCCCGCAACTTCGGGCGGGTCTTCGGTGATGCCGGACGAGGACCCGTCTACGTAGGCGTAGCCGGTCGGTGGCGTTACCATAATGGAGTCCAAATGTACGTTGGAGTTGTTGGTATTAGTAAGCGAGATCGTGTACAGGTAGTTGCTTTGGCCCTGGTCCCACACCATCGATGCGTGGAGCAGCAGGGTACTCGAGTGAATGCCCGATTCGCCGATAGTGAACCCCCAGAGCACGTTGCTGACCGATAATGTCACGTCTACGGGCATGCCGTTCACGCCGGTCAGTTGATAGGTGTGTGGGTATTCCGTTGGCGGCGCATTCTGGAGCTTCCACAGTCCGTGCTCCACTCCGGCATCAGCCGCGTAAAGGGCGCTCACGTGGTCCTGCATCAACTTCCCGGCGCGCACACCGGTGCCCATGAAGCCCAGAGTCGGAGCGATCATCAGCCCGCCTACCATCAATGTGACCAGTACGCCAGGGAGGGCGAGACCGCTCCGGCTACGGTGGGCCGCGTTGAGTCGATCGCCTACTGCCAGGAGCATCCTATGCATTCGGACGTGGCAGCACATTGTACTCTCTCGTTTCCATTCGATTACGCGAGCGGGCCTGGACTACGAGTTTCCACAAGTTGCCTGACTGGGTAAGGGATACCGGGTCCAGGATGTTCTCGGCAACGGATGTGGTCCTGTCCGATATCGTGACCTGGGCGTCATTGACGACGACGACGTGCCGTTTGACCCTGTTCAGATTATCGCCCATGTCCTCGTAGTAGTAGTGAACGTGGTGCGTCTCGGCATTCTCCCAGTCGGTCCATACGAAAGCGACAAGATCAAGCTGTGGCGTCTCCGAGTCATCGCCGGGAAGCATGTTCTGTGCTGTCAACAGGTCCCGGCTCATCCAGTAGCCCATGTTCTGTACCTGTCGCAGCGCGACCATCTGATCGGTGGAGCGCTGAGTCCCGCGGACGATGCTGGATGCTGTCAACGTCCCCGCGTAGGCCAGTGGAGAGATGACGGCCAGCGCGATAAGGTACTCGAGCAACCCGAACCCTCTGTCGTGTCT
>JACPRR010000209.1 GCA_016189825.1 Chloroflexota bacterium | reverse complement strand
TCGTTGGTCTGTGGGTTGGTGGTGGTCGCGTTTGCGTGGTTGTTGGCGGGTTTGGCGTCGAGCTGGTTGCTGTGGGGATTCTCCTCGGCCAGGGCTTTCTACGAGCCTGGCATCTCCGATGTCGGATATATGGCATTGCTGGCGAAGAAGAAAGGCATGGTGAGCACCTGGCCGATGCCCATCATGCGCTCCTTCGTTTTCACGATGAAGGCGATGACCAGGGAAAAGGCCGAGAACGTGGTCGCGGCCAGCACCACCATGGCGAGGACTCCGAGCACCGCCAGCGGGCTCAGATTTATCTTCACGCCGAGCGCCAGGCCGAGGACATAGACCACGGCAGCGCCCGTGAGCGCCCTCACGCCCCCGGATAGCGCCTTGCCCAGGGCAAGGGCGTCACGGGGTGCCGGCGAGGCCACGAACTTGTGAGCGATGCCAAGATCGCGCTCCCAGATCACTGACATGCCGCTGAAGATGGCGATGAACAGCGCGCTTTGCGCCATGATCCCGGGCGTAATGAAATCAATGAACGGAATATCGCCAGTGGTGATCGCCCTGGTGCGGCTCATCACCTCGCCATAAATGGCCAGCCAGAGAACGGGCTGCAGCATCCGCATGAACAGCGCGGCGACGTCATGTCGCATCTTGCGCAGCTCCGTGACCGTGACGGCAACGGTCTTGTCGACGAAGTCGCCGATAAGCGAAAGGCCCGACTTCGCCCCCGAGTGGTCAACCCAGGCGCTTGGCGTTACGGCGCGTTCTCGAGACGTCACGGTAGGTCCCTCCCTCAGCGAGTTGGTCTCCAGTGTAGTGGACGAACACGTCCTCCAGGGTCGACCCATTGCCGCCTATGGCTGCCTTCAGCTCCGCAGGGCTGCCCAGGGCCACCATCTTGCCGTGATGCATAATGGCCACTCGACCACACAGGCTGTCCGCTTCATCCATGAGATGGGTTGTCATCAGAATGGTCATGCCGAACTTGTCGCGAAGCTCGCGGATATGGTCCCATACCGCTTTCCGGGCCAATGGATCGAGGCCGATCGTGGGCTCGTCCAGGAATAGTACCCTGGGATGATGCAAAATCGATTGCGCGATTTCGAGACGGCGTATCATGCCCCCGGAATACGTTCGCACCAACCTGCCAGCCACTTCCTCAAGGCCCATAAAAGCCAGCGAGTACTCGATCCTCTGCTCGCGCTCCCTGCGGGGCACATCGTAGAGCCTGGCAAATACCCAAAGGTTCTCGTACCCGGTGAGCGACTGGTCGGCCGACACCAACTGCGGGACGTACCCTATGGACCGCCTCACCGAAGCGGCCTGCCGGACCACGTCGAAACCCGCGACTGCCGCTGTCCCGCGCGTCGGGCGAAGCAATGTGGTCAACGTCTTGATGACCGTGCTCTTGCCCGCGCCATTCGGGCCGAGAAGGCCGAATAATTCCCCCGGCTCAACCGAAAGGCTCAAGCTGTCGACGGCGGTGAAACTGCCGTACCGACACACCAGCCCACCTGTCTCAATGATTGGCATGCGCTGCCCCCCTTGGCGTTTTGGAAAGCGGCTCGGCGCCGTCGAAGGCGGCCTGAAGCGCTTGCATTGCTCCGTACACTTCGGCCCGTTGCTGGTGGGAGAGCTCGGCCAGTAGCTCAGCAACTCGGGCCTCGGTCTCCCTTCGCGCCTCCTCTACCGTGGCGAGCCCCGGATTGCTGAGCGACAGGTTCACGCACCGGCGGTCGCTCGCCGACGTCACCCGGGTAACAAGGTCCCTTCTGACCAGAGATTCGATGATCTTGGACATCGACGGAAGCCCGACCCCAACGTGGGCCGCCACCTGGGACAGGGAAGCTCCCTCATGCCGGCGCAGGAAGATCAGCGTGCGAAACTGTGGCAACGAGAGGCCGGACATGCGACGGGAGCGCATCTCCTTCCGCATGCGGCGCATGACTAACGGGACAACATCCATGATCAGCGCCGCTGCTTCCAGGGGGGAGTGCGCCAGCCCTGCCATATTACTTTCCTTATGCAATAGTTTCACATGGCAAGTATAATTCGCTGACCTTGGCCCTGTCAAAGTACGGTATCCGGGGCGAGAGAGTAGTGACGACCGGCCCTACCCCTGGCCCACCTTCTTTGCAAGGAACCGCTTCTCCAGGTACCAGCGCAGGAACAAGCCGAGAGCGGCGGTGGCGATCAGCAGCCCTATGGAAAAGAGGATGAACCAGGTCCCTCTGGAGAGGTTGTGGCCAAGCATCACGTAGATCGCAGTCCCTGGCACTGTTCCAGCGGCCGTTGCCAGTATGTAGCCCCAGAACGGCAAGTTACCGAGGCCGGCAGCGTAACCCACAACATCGAAGGAGATGAGCGGTATCAAGCGGGCAATGAACACCGCGCGATTGCCGTAGCGCTTGAGCACGCGGTCGGCAGGGTCCAGCACCTTTCTGCTCACGAACCGTTCCACCACCGGCCTGCCCAGTGCGTGGGTGACCCAATAGGTCACGGCGCCGCTCACCACGTTTGCCGCGACGGAGAGGACAGTTCCCCAGAACAGGCCGAAGAGAAGCCCGTTGGCGATGGTGATGCCGAAACCCGGCAGCGGCGCGATGATGACGCTGAGCAAAGTCAGGCCGGCGGACACGGCCGGAGCCCATGGCCCAAAGGCGAGGAAGTAGTCCCTTATCCGGTGCACATCCCCCGAGGCAATCACCGATACAGCACGGCCCAGCCCTTCCCGGAACGATGGGAACAGGAAGTAGGCGATCCCAAAAAGCGCGCCCAGACCAAGCAGCACGGCGGCTCCGAAGAGTCCGGTGCGCGCTTCGGCCGATGTCCAGCCCTGCTGACGTTCTTCCGTCGCTGAGAGCAACTTGCCTCCCTTTGGAACGGGATAGCTGGCAACGAGTTTAGCACAACCTGGCCTCGGCCACCCACCCGGCCGTCGCCGTCTTTGGGCCGTTCCGGGATGCTTTTCCTGGCGGCCGAAGGCGACTCGCCATAAACCAACGTGTTATGTATAATGAGCGCTGAAGCCTCCGGCGTTTCACCTCAACGCGGTTTGACGCGCCCTGCGAGCCGGCGAGGCTAGGAGGTAGTGTTTTGAATGAACAGGCCCGCGACAGCGCCACGGCGATCGCCCGCAGGATCGTCGACAACGTCAAGAGGGTAATAATCGGCAAGGACCAGGCAATCGAGCGCAGCCTGATAACACTCATGTGCCGGGGTCACGCGCTGGTGGAGGATGTCCCGGGCGTGGGCAAGACAATGCTCGCCCGTAGCCTTGCCGTCTCCATCGGCTGCGGTTTCAAGCGGATACAGTTCACCCCGGACCTGCTACCCAGCGATATCGTCGGCGTGTCCATTTACGACCAGTCCCGGTGCGAGTTCGAGTTCCGGCCCGGGCCGATAGTGGCCCAGGTCGTCCTCGCCGACGAGATCAACCGGGCTACCCCGAAGACCCAATCTGCCCTGCTCGAGGCCATGGACGAACGGCAGGTAACTGTCGGTGGAGAAACCCATCGACTCCCCCATCCTTTTTTCGTCATCGCCACGCAGAACCCGGTGGAGTACGAAGGGACTTTCCCGCTGCCCGAGGCGCAGTTGGACCGTTTTCTCCAATGCATTAGCCTGGGATACCCTGAGTTCGCACAAGAGCTTTCTATGATTGCGAGTCAGGAGAAGGCCCATCCCATAGAGAGACTCGCCGCAGTGTCCTCCCCTGACGAAGTGATCAGCCTCCAGGAGGCGGTCAAAGAAATCTTTGTTGATGAGAAGGTGCGGGCCTACGTGGTGTCAGTGCTACAGGCGACCCGCAGCCACCCCGACGTAG
>JACPRR010000208.1 GCA_016189825.1 Chloroflexota bacterium | reverse complement strand
GTCCCCATTCCGAGTGGCATACCGCTCAGTCCGCTCGCCATGTCCACAAGAGAAGCCATGGGAGCATCGCCGCGTTCTCTCTTCGTACGCTCCATCACGTAGCGGCTGCGCACCAGGGACCACTGCTGGCTCGTCACCATGAAATAGCGCTTCAACTCGATCATTGACGGATATACGGTGAAAGGATAGATCGTGTTCGGGTCCTGGTTGTCGACGCCGTATACGCCTATGCGCTGCACCGCGAGATAGTCCTGGTTGCGGCTCACCCAGCGTTCCTGCAGCCGCAAAGCCAGGCCCAAAGGCTCCTGTATCGCCGGCACGACGAGCGCGTAGTCGTGGTTTCCGCCCTTTTCGCGGTGCGAGCGGCGCACCTCTACCAGGGCCTTCGCTCTTTCCAGCGCCGCATCGTCGAGCCGGATGGCGAAGTTGACGTAGAATCCTTTGCCCTCCCTCTCGAAGTAGAGGTCGGACGCAGCATTGTCCTTCTGCTCGTAGCCCTTGTCCACAAGCAGCGAGATCATGCCCTGCCGTATGTGCTCCAGTGCCTCGCGGTCATGCTCAAAGTCGATGCCCGGCCTCTTCGGCAAGAGCGTCTTTTTGGGCAGTTCAACGGCCTTGCGCACAAACTTCTTCTCGACCTCTGCCTTACCTTCACAGACAAATACCTCTTGCTGTTCACGCCCCCTGTCGTCCAGGAACTTGACCCGCATCAGGACCTTGATAGTTCCAGGCGTCTTCACCCTCTCCAGGATGTCGATGCCGGAAACCACGACATCCTCGGCCAGTGGCACTGTTATGTAAAGGCCCTTGGCGGCGAATGCCTTGTTGACTTCCCCTACGGTGACGTTTGCCATGTCTACTTCACCAGTTCCAGGGCGCCCGTAGGGCAGCGCTCTTCGCAAACCCGGCACATCTCAGGGCGATCGGCACACCGTTTGCAGCTCTCCCAGTGCTTCACATCCACGATGCCATCAACGATCTTGTACACGTCAGGCACGTCTCGGGGCAGTATGGTTCCCGTGCCGAACATGATAGTCCCCTGGCATTTCTGGCAAGCGATGACGCAATCTCCGCAGCCCGTGCACTTGTCCTTGTCGATGAGAAGGCCGGTCTTTTCCACCTGCGCCCCTTCGCCGAAGTACTCCTTGAGCAGGTCCAGGCTCGGCCTGTACTCATCCTTGAGCATGTCCGGGCAATCTTCCGGCTTCTTCTCGCGGGAAATAAGGCCGAAGGCGAACGCCAGGCAACTGGGGACACCACACTTCTTGCAGTTCGACCGGGGCAAGTACCGGTACAACTGCAGCGGCTGCATCTTGTCTTTCTTTGGCACGGCTCAAGTCCTCGTTATCAGGGCACTGCAGGCTTCGGGACGTCTTCCAGAACCGCCTCGGCGCTGACCTCGATCCATTTGAAATTGGGCAGTTTCCCGGGCTGATAGCTGGTCAATTGATTCGGAATGCGGCTCATCGGCATGAATGCGAAGCCCTTCGGGCACTTGGAATCCAATTGCGCGCGGACCACCACCGAACCGACCTCATTGCTCAATTTTACTTTTGCACCACGGTTAACACCAATCGCTTTCATGTCCGCCTCGGAAAGCCGGACGACGGCGGAATACTTCTCGAACATCGCCTCCTCGTTCTTGTCCAGGCGAGCGATCCAGGCGTATATCTCACGGTAGGTGACTATCACCAGAGGCAACTTCTGTCCCTGGCTTGCCGGCATGGTCATCGCGACACCTTTTCCATCACGCGCCTCAGGATCTCTTCGTCGCCAGGCCGCGACGGGGCGAGAGGCGGCAACAGCTTTACCTCGGCGCCATCCATGCGCACCGCCGTCCCTGCCGCTTCCACCCCGGTTACGGCAGACCCGATGACGACGGTCGACCCCTCGCTCGTGGCCGACTGATAGGGATCGATCACGATCCTGGGGATGCCTTCGAGGGCACTGGATACCGATTTAGGCAGCGAAGCGAAGGGGTCGGAGCCGATGACCATCAGGCAATCGAAGCTTCGGTTCCGCACCTGCTCCAGGAATGAGAACTGATCGCCGCTGGAGACGCCGTCGGCAAAGCTGACCTTGTTGACGTGGCCGGCGGCCTTGTGCAAGGACTGGTTGAATCCCCGCATGTTGTAGTGGCCCACCATGGGAATGACGGCAACCCGCCCCCATGAGGAGAGCTGCTTGACCATCTCGATGAAGGGAAGGTAATCGTTGTCCAGGGAGTAGGTCAAGCCCAGCCCGGCGAAGATCACTGTGAACTTTGCCTTGCGGAACAGGTCGACCACCCTCTTGCCGTCGGCGCTCGTCTCCTGGCCGGCCATCCCTTTGCCGATGGCTGAGATGAGGTCTCGATCGGCGCGGGGGAGTATGCGAAACACACGATGGCAGACCGACGAGGTCTCGCTCTCCCGGACCTCAACCGCGGCGAGGGTCACCCTCCGTACTGCGCCCAATTCCGTGTAATCGGGATGGGCGTAAATGGTGAACTTGGAAAGGTGGCGAGGATGCGAATGGTGAGGATTCGCGCCCCAATACAGAATGAGATCGCTTGTCTTGACCTCTGGCAATGTGCAGCTAGGCAACGCACCAGACAGGATTTGCCCGACGAGGTTTCCCTGGCAAAACGAGGACGTATCATCAATCACGCAGCGGAGTCTCCGCGCCAGCTCAATGCCCGCCCCCTGCGCTTCAAGGCTCGAGTTGTCGAGACCAAATATCAGGGGGCGTCTCGCCCGCGAAAGCTCTGCCGCGGCCCTGTCGATGGCCTCGTCAGCACCAACCTCACGCCCTTCGACCAGGTGCCGGCTCCTGCGCTGCTCGAACCGCGCGCCGTAGAGGGAGGAGGAGCCCTTGCGACACGCGTTCTCAACCCTGCGTATTATGTCATCTTCCAATTGCAAGCCAATGTCGTCGCAGAGGCAACTACAGGCGGTGCAGACGGTGGTCGCAGTGCTGGCCATCTAATACTCTTCTTCGCTCCAGCGCTTCTGCGCCAGCTCCCGGTTCAGGAAGAAATCTAACGACATCTTGCCCGCGGCGAACATGCCACGGAATACTCTGTCCTGCGGCTCGCCAATGACGGACCACACGAACTCTTCGTCCGGGTTCGCCAGCCACATCATCATCTTCGCACCTTTCATGGCGAAGTACCAACGGCCCTCAGCCTCGCGCAGCAGTTCCAGCAACAAGTACTCGCTGATAGGGGGCATCACCAGCACGTAGTCTGCCTTGTCTCCCAGCACCGTCCTCATCGCGGCCAGCCTGGTCATCGCATCGACGGCCTTGTCGGTGTGCTGGGCGCCGATGGCCACTATCTCGAAGGCCCGGTTGCCTTCCTTGCGCCGCGCGTGCACGTCCGGGACAACGAGTCCCACCGGCTGTGGGGCCAGCATCTCATACCCGGCATCTTTGAGAAACGTCCGCACCCACTTAAGTACTTCTGAGATGGGGAACGTCCATTCCCGAAACTCCCCCTCTTTTATCCTGACCTCGTGAGAATCTGGTACGGGCACCGCCGTCATCCCCTAAGCCAGGCCCTTCAGTATGGCTTCCAGCTCGTCCGCAAATTGCCTCTGCGACCCTGCAGGCAGGCTGTGTGTCGCCTCCTCGATCGCCGATGTACACAGCGCGACAGTCTCCACGGCAGTGGACGCCGACGCCAGGGCCTTCATCACGTCCTTCGGGTAGCCGATAAACAGCAGCAACTCCGGCCTCTCGGGCATTATTGGGTCCCGCCAGCCCTCATACCGCAACATCTCGACCAACTGGATCGCTAGCTTCTTCGATGCCTTTGCCCCATTGGCTCTGAGGGCGGCAATCGAATTGGCCGTAGCGGCAACCGGCGCTCCCAGCTTCACCGAGATATCGGCGGCGTACTCGCCCAGCTTTTTTCCTTCCAATTCCATCTCATCGCACAGGGACCCCGCTAACACGAGGACGTTTTTCCGTGCCTTCATCACCCGGGCCAATTGTTCCGGAGTGGAGACGCTCATTGCGTCTTCACCTCCTGCTTCTTCAGTGATTCCGCCTTCTTTCGCGCTACAAGCCGGGGGACCCTGGTGATGGGAAGCGCCATCGCCCCGTAGGACGCAGCGAACGCGCCCATGTCAAGCAATCGCCCATCAGGATGTCTGGCCCTTTTCACCTTGAGACGTTCGATGTCCCAGCCGTGGTCCTCTCTGAGCATCCTGAGCATACGCGACTTGTACCGCAAAGGAAGCTCCCAGTCGGACCGCACGTACAGGTGCCAGTCGTCAGGAAAGTCCCCAAAGAACTTCTGGAACAACTCAATGTACGTTTCCAGACGTATTTGACGGGTATCCCTGATGTCGGCAGGCCGCATGGAAACTACGAGGCCATAGGTGATCGCCTCTTCCTTCGTCTCCACCGGGATGACCATCGCGGACGGTGAGGGATCGACCAGCATTTTGTGCCCATCGAGTACTGAATAGGACCACCAGTCCTCCCAGCGCCACTTGCTGTGGACCATCGCCCTCTTCCAGGAAAATGCTGAATCAGGACCAACGATGACCGAGATACCGGCCCTCACCCACGCGGCGACAATCGCATACATCCGATCGGTGAGCGCCCCCCAGACGATCGCTGTGGGAGCGATCAGGTTGTGGCCTGTATCGGCAGTCTCGGCGAAATTGCCGTAATGCGAGATGCCGGCGCCGCTGCGGGGCCACTTCATGGCCTGGTCGATAACGTGCGCGCACGCAGAGCACGCGCCGCAGTTCATTATGTTCCTGGGCTGGCCCTCAGCCCCGAATTCCTCGAACAGATATTTCCGCTTCGCTTCGTTGTAATGGCGCCCGATGTCTCCAGCGGCGCACCCGGCAGTGAAGACTATACAGTTGCGCCACGTCAGCTCATAGGCGATCCACCCCAGGTCTGCCCTTCGCTTTGCATCCCCGCATCCCATGATATGGAAGATGCCGGGGCAATTCCCCATCAGAGAACCGAAGGCCCAGCCTGTGGTCTCGATACGAGAAACCGGACCGCGGCCAGCCCTCATCGTGAGTTTGTCTTCCGGGGCCCTGGCCGACAGCGACGCCATTAACAAATCGTTCAATTTCACCCGCTGCGGGCAGACGCTCTCGCAACGACCGCAGGAATAGCAGCCTTCCTCTATGGAGTAAAGAGCGCTCAGTCCCTCCGTCTTCGCTTTGCGCAGCGATTGACCGACCAGCAGCCCGTTGGGACATGCGGCTGAGCACAGGTCGCAGTCCTCGTCACATCTCCCGGCCTCTGCCTTCGCCTGCCCGTCAGTCAGGAACGCAGCTCGCTTGCGCCTCACCGCCAGCGATACCC
>JACPRR010000205.1 GCA_016189825.1 Chloroflexota bacterium | reverse complement strand
GCCCATAAGGGTGCTTCTGGACATCAACGCCTACCGGGGGATGCTGGAAGAGTTGGAGGAGCTTGAAGCGATCCGAGCTTATGACGCGGCGAAGTCTCGCCACGATGAGGCTATCCCGTTTGAGCAGGCGGTGAAGGAAATCAAAAAGTCACAGCGATGAGCTACGACCTGCTCATCCGGCGGGCGGCGCAAAAGGAATTGGCCGCGCTCCCCGCTACCGAATTCAGCAGAGTCGAGTCGGCGATCCGAACACTCGCTGACGAGCCCAGGCCTCGGAGCAGCCGAAAGCTTGCCGCTCGGGACGGGTGGCGCATGCGGGTGGGCAGGTATAGGGTCGTCTACGAAATCGACGACGAAGTCCGTTCCGTCACAATACTCCATGTAGGACACCGGCGGGACGTCTATCGGTAGATTCGGTGTTTGCTATCGGTCCTTTCCTGCCCCCGAACCAGCCTCCCGGTAACACCGGTCGGCGCACTCCCCGAAAGGAAGCCAATGAACAAGGAATTGACTTTGGGCACGGTCGAGGTATCGGACGCGTTCGAAGCGATGGAGCTATTCTGGCGCAACAACTGGACTGACGGCTTGCCCATCGTACCCCCCACCGAAGAAAAGGTGGCGCAATTCCTCGACTATGTAAGCCTCGCCCCGGATACGACCATAGCCGAAGTAGCGGAAAGAGCCGCCTCAGTGACTGCCGAGATGGTTGCGGTAAACGCTGTTATGGCAGGATGTCTTCCGGAATACATGCCGGTTGTCATAGCGGCGATAAGGGCGGTGACCGACCCTGAGTTCCATTTCAACCACCTTGCGAGCCTGGGCAGCCCATGGCCGCTGCTGATAATAAATGGGCCCATCGTGAAGAAACTCAACTTCAATTCCGGCCTTTATCTTTTCGGGCCGGGCAACCGGGCCAATGCCACCGTAGGCCGGGCCATGAGCCTCATCCTGTGGAACTGCCTCGATGTAAAACCGGGAGGAATCCTGCGCGGCTGCCTGGGCCACCCCGGCCGCTGGGCCTTCTGCATTGCGGAGAATGAAGATTCGCCCTGGGAACCACTGCATGTCATCGAGGGCTTCGACAAGAATACCAGCACGGTGACCGCTTTCCCGAGCACCGACGGCACGCGCCGGGTAGGGCCTTTCTACCGGCAGCCAAAACCGGTCCTGGACGCTCTGGCCTTTCACATCTCTGCGGCGGAGTTCGTGCGCGGCCCCTACCTTGTTGTGATCAATCCCCAGGTGGCTACGCAGATTTTTGCCGCGCAGGGCTGGAGCAAACGGGATGTGGTCAAGTACCTTGAGGGAAACTGCCGCCTCTCGGTGGCCGACCTGAAGCGCATCAGCAGGTGGGCCTGGTGGGGCGACTATGTCGCCAACGACCCGCCGGCCATCGAACCGGGGGACGACTCGCGTTTCATCTACTTGTTCCACGACCCGCCGGGACAAGATAAATACGTCGACCTGGTATTCCCCAGGGCGACCAGGGAGAGAAAGACGGGCATCATGGTGGTAGTCGGCGGGGGAAATGCCAGCAATATCATGTATGTGCTGCGACCCAACATATCCACCACCAGCCCGGTAACCAAAGCGATCGAGACGCCGGATTAAGACGTTTTGTAATAACCCTTATGTCAGATCTGAGAAGCTGTCATTCCGAGCACAGCGAGGAATCTCTTCTCGTAGGTCCTTTGCCGCTACGGCGGCAGAGATTCTTCGACTCGTCCTTCTGCCGAAGGACGGCTCAGAATCTGCCATGCGCCTGCGGCGCACCACGATGTATGAAAATGGGCTATTTTCATAGCAATGACAACTAACGAGGGCCTCAAAACGTACCGGTACATCTGCAACCAAATAATGGGACCCAGGGGGAAAACGCCTATGCCCATCAGAGTGGTAAAACCAGTGCCGGAGAGGAAGAACATCATGCGCCTGGCGCCAAGGCCCTCCAGTCTCAAGGACAAGACTATCGGCACGCTGTGGAACAGCAAGCCACACGCCGACGAGTTCCTGAGCCTGGTAGCGGAAAGGATTGCTCAGCGTCATGGCGCCTCTCGGATTGTTCATTTGCAAAAGGCCCACATTAACTCTGTTGCTCCGGCCTCGGTCTTGCGTGAACTGGTAAGCACCTGCGACGTGGTAATCTGCGCTGTCGGCGACTGAGGGTCATGCATGTCGGCTTGTACAGCCGATGGGCTGGCGCTTGAAAAGATGGGTGTGCCGGCGGCGGTTGTGGGCAACAGCAAGCTGGTGGACACTACGGGCAAGGCAACCGCCAGGGCCCACGGGTTGCCGGAATACCCCTTTGTTTGTCTCAATGGCGAACAGATGATGATGTTTTCGCGGGAAGAAATGCTGCAAAGTGTCGAGGAGGCGGTCCCCCAGGTTGAAAGCATACTGCTTCAGGGGCCTGCCCCAGCTCCTTGACAGTAGCTGGCGACGGCCAGTCCTCCTTCCAAAGGCGGCGCTCGTGGACTGGCCTCTTGCGCCTTGAGCGACCGACGCGGTATCATTCCGCCTGACTAGAAGGAGGCCGTTCCCGCGCCCTTGGGCTCATCAGAGACAGGCGCCTAGTACCAAATTGCGCAAATAACCGTTACAAAGAAGAGATTCCTCCCTTCGGCAGGCTCAGGGCAGGCTAGCTCGGAATGACAT
>JACPRR010000226.1 GCA_016189825.1 Chloroflexota bacterium | reverse complement strand
GCAGAGGCTCGGCCCGCCCGACCGGGTGACACTCGAAGCTGTGGTCCTCAAACTGACCGGACGGAGCCTGAGAGACTAGGCAGTAGCATATGCGAGCCGTTCACCTGGCGCTGCTGGAGGTCCGCTCCTACCTGAAGGACAGGGGAGACCTCGCCTTCAGCCTCCTCCTGCCCATCGCGCTGCTCGCGGTCATGCTCGGCGCTTTCGGCCAGGATACCAGGTTCAACGGCGTCGCCAACATCGTGGACCAGGACGGAGGGCCGCTGGCGCAGCGCCTGGTGGAACGGCTGCGCGACACCCCGGGGATCCAGGTGCGGCTCCTTACCCCTGCGGAGGCAGACTCCAGGCTCTCCCGGTCCATAATCATCCTCGCCGCCTACATACCGGAGGGGTTCTCTCAGAAGCTCGCAGCGGGACAGCCGGCATCCGTGGTCTTCAAGCAGCGCGGCTCGGGCGGCCAGGAAGGCCAGATCATGGTCAGCATCATCCGGGGCGCAGTTGACGATGTGGCTTCCGAAGCACAGGTGCGCCTGGCAGTGCAAGGAGCGCTCGCGGGGAGCGGCGTCGCCTCGAACGAAATAGACGCCACGGTAAACAAATTCCTGGTCAGAGAGGAACGCGTCCCGACCATCGCCGTGGTCAATGAGGACATCGGCGTCAAGCCGGACCCCTTGAGGGAGTTCCTCCCCGGCATCGTCACCATGTTCGCCCTGTTCGCTGTCGCATTACGGGCGCAGGCTTTGGTGGAGGAGCGCCAGAAGGGCACCCTCGAGCGGTTGCGGACCACGCAACTCGGCCTGAACCTGCTCTTCGCCGGCAAGTTCCTTTCGGGAACAGCCAAGGGGGTGGTCCAGATGTTTATCCTGCTGTCCCTGGCTGCCATCGTGTTTCGCATCTTCACCGCGGCCAGTTTCCTGGGCGTCCTTGCCGTGGCCGCCCTTTTCGCCGCCACGGTCTCGGCGCTGGGGCTGGTCATCGCCTCGGTGGCGAAGACCCGGGACCAGGCGAATTGGATCGGCGTCGTGTTCACCCTGGTAATGTCCATGCTTGGAGGGACTTTCTTCGAGGTCCAACGAGGGATCCTCCACACCCTGGGCCTGGGCACGGTCAACCACTACGCAAACAGCGCCCTGAAGACTATTATCAACGGGACCGGCGCCCTGGGCGATGTCGGCTTCCAGCTTGCCGTGATCGCAGGAGTGGGGCTGGCCGCCCTGGTCCTGGCCAGGGTGATCTTCAAGGCGGTGCCGGGGGGAAGATGAGCTTTTTCAGACAGAGCTGGCTGATTGCGGCAAAAGACCTGCGCATATTCGCCAGGGACCGGTTCGCACTGGTGTTCTCGGTATTGTTCCCGGTGCTCTTCATCCTCCTGTTTTCGATGATCTTTCCTTCCCGGGACCCGCAGGCCGGCGAAATCAAGCTGCGACTCTACGTGGCGACGGAGGAGGCCCCCGGAGGCCTGAGCCACCAGGTGATAGCCGGACTGGTCAACTCCCCGGGCGGGCATTTCGATGTCATCCAAAAGGACTACCAGCAGGCGCTGGCAGAGGTCAAGGAGAGGAGGAACAACGGGTTCCTCGCTTTCCCTGCTGATTTCACAGAAGGAGCTATAACCGGGAGCGGCGCCAGCCTGAGGATAGTGGTGGTTTCAACCTCAACCAACACAAAGGCCGCCCTGGAGGGACTGGCCCGAAGCGTCGCCGCACAGGTCAACTCGACCCAGGTGTCGGTCAGGTCGGCGGTCGCGCTGCTGGAGAAGCAGCAGTTCGCCGCGCCCGGCGCAGCGCCGGCGGACCTCGGCAAGATGCAGCAGGTGCTCGCTCAGCTCAGCCCGGCACAACCCAGGCCGGCGCCACAGGTGACATTCGTTACCGAGCGGCTGGGGCCCATCGAAGAGGCGCCTCCGACCAACTGGATAATGCCAGGATACCTGGTCATGTTCGTGTTCTTCGCGGCCGCGATGGGCGCCGAGGTGATCGTCGCCGAGCGGGAGACCCAGACGCTGGAGCGGCTCATCGTCACCGGCGCCCGGCGGTCATCACTGCTTGCGGGCAAGTTCCTCTTTTCCTTCCTTCGCGGCCTGGGACAGGTGATCATACTGTGGGCGGTAGGCATAGCGGTCTTCAAAGTTGAAATGGGCGCGGCTCCCCTTGCTGTCATCATCATCTCGGTGCTGACTGTGCTCATGGCCTCGAGCTTCGGCATCATGCTGGCATCGTTCGTCCGCACGCGGCGCAGCGCCGGCACCGCTAGCACCACCCTGTCCATCGCCCTGGCGCCATTGGGCGGCTGCTGGTGGCCCCTGTTCATCACCCCGGCGTGGATGCAGTTCATCGCACGTTTCACGCCCCATGCCTGGGCCACCACCGGATTCAACAAGCTGATGGTATTTGGTGCGGCATTCTGGGATGTCCTGCCCGAAATGCTGGCCCTGGTGGGCTTCGCGGCTTTATTCGCCATGATCGGAATCGTGCGTTTCCGGACGGAGGCATAGTACTTGCTCGCAATTCAGCATCATTGGGGTCTCTCCCTTCAACGACGATTTCGGGTAGCCTCGGAAAAACGGGAGGTATCTCTGTGAGTATCTATCAAACGGTCGGGATAGCGCTGCTGGTTTTGCCGACCATCATCGGTTTCATCGGGTTCCTATGCCGCTGGTCGAAGCTTGCGCCGCAGCACGTCGAGCCCCACGGCAAGGTCTGGGGCCGGCGCTGTCCCCGCTGCCAGAACGAGGAGTTCGCCCCCACCGGCGACGGCCGCCAGAAGTGCGCGAAGTGCGGCCACGTGTTCATCTAAGTGGTCGAGGGATGCAATCGGGGAATGGGAAATTCCTACGAAAATACCCCATTTTCATACATCGTGGTGCGCCGCAGGCGCATGGCGGATTCTCACGAAAATACCCTTTTCGAGGATTCCCTAATTCGTCGTTGCGAGGCCCGCCTCGGGACGAAGCAATCCCATCTAGCACGAGCATGACAGCCAACGGCCGGGGGCGAAGGGCGCACCCGGGGCCTGTTGCTGAAGGAGATTGCTTCGCGCAGTTTACCCTGAGCCCGCCGAAGGGCTCTGCAATGACGAAGCTAGCTGCACGGCGGCGACTGT
>JACPRR010000213.1 GCA_016189825.1 Chloroflexota bacterium | reverse complement strand
GTTGGCCCCGGCGAACTGTGCCACTCCAGATACGTCCGCGGTCCGCCGCGGGACGCCCATGGTTCCGGCCCACAGCATGCCGAGGGCCAGGAGCGTGATGCCGGCGCCGAAAATGTAGGGCTGGACCTGGGCCCATTTGCGCCCTACGAGCTGGCGCTGCGTCATCAAGGGCAGCAGATAGTACGTGAGGCCCATGAAGGCCAGCGTCGTCCCTCCGACCACCGTGGCGTGGAAGTGCCCCGGCACCCGCAGGGTGTTGTGAACCACCAGGTTGATCTGGTCGTTCCCCTGGATGACCCCGGTGACGCCGCCGATGAAGCCGAAGATGATCATGCCCACCACCATAGCGGCGAAGCCAGGCTCGCCCCATGGGGCCCGGGCGAGCCAGCCGAACAGGCCGGTTATGCCCTTCTTGCGCTGGGCTACCTCTATGGCCGCGGGTATGGAGTAAGCGTGAATCAGGCTGCCCACCACGGCCAGGTACATGAAGTAGGAAGTATTGACAATCCGGTTTGCAGTGCCCAGCGCAGGGTCAACCAGCAGGTGGTGCATCGAGCCCAGGTTGATGAACAATATGTAGAGCAGGAAAGCGAAGCGGCTGACCTTCTCGTTCAGCGGTTTGGCGCCGACGGTCAGGGTGGCAAGGGCGTACCACACCGCTATCGTCGCTGCCAGGTTCACCTGTTGCGCCGGGTGGCCGAAAGCCCAGAATACGACGCGGTATATGCCCGGGTCCATGCTTGGTATCAGGCCCACCGACCACAGGAACGTGGGCACGAAAGCCACTGCGCCGGCGAGAAGGGTGAAGATGCCGATGATGGCGGCCACGAGGAGCCCGTAGGTCACCAGGGGGAGCGAACCGGTGTATTTCCTCTCCGCCCTGGCCACCAGGACCGTAGCCATGAACAGGCTGATGGCCAGCAAGGCGCCAACGGCGAACAGTATCACCCCGAGGTAAAACAGGGGGTGGGCCTGTAGCGGAGGGTAGGCGGTGAACATCACGTCAGCTTTGCCGGCGAGCATGATGATGTTCGCCATGATGGCGCCGATGAGCATGAGCGCATAGGCCAGCCAGCCCAGCCTCGGTTTCACCATGCGGGCGTTTAGCAGCACCGCACCGCCGAAGTACAGGCCGGCGACTTCGAAGAAGACGATCCAGAACACCAGCATGTCGGTGCCGTGAGCAGTGACCAGGCGATAGAACAACTCTGGCGGGAGCAGTTTTATCGCCGGCACGCGCGTTAGCGCGATGAGTATGGCGAAGATGCCGCCGACCAGCAAAGCCACTACGGCGGTGACGGCGTTCGCTATTATGAGATTCTGCGCCGGTAGATGTACTTTCAGCCCTGTTACCGGACAAGTCCTGAACGAAGCTGCTTCAGTTGCCATTACATTACTCCGTTACGATTATCTTTCCCACCATGGCCTGATGGCCGAGGCCACAGAACTCGTTGCATACGACTGTGAATGTCCCCGCCTTGTCCGGGGTAATGGTGGCCACGAAGTCGTATCCCGGAATCACCATCAGGTTGAGGTTGCCGGGCTGCACCGAGAAGCCATGTTGGAAGTCCATAGAGGAAAGGTGCAGGCGGTAGGTCTGTCCCTTCTTGAGCTGTAGTATGGGCGCCCATTGGAATGTCCTGGCCACGAGGTACACATCGCTGCCCGGCGGCGGGCTCACCACCGGCACCCCGCTTTCTTCCCTCACCTTGTACCTGTCTACCATTCTCTGGGAAGCCTGACTGAACTGTTCTTTGCTCACCCGGTAGGTCTCGGTGGGTATGTTCTGTTTCCCCACCCCCATCCAGATGAACATGAAGGCGAACAACCCCAGCGCGAAGACTACTGCCATCGTGACCCAGAGTTTTTCATCCCATGTGAGTGGCTTCCACCAGACGCGTTCTGGAGATGCAAGGCTGCTCATAACACCTTACTCCTAAGGTTGGAATACCGGGACACGTACCAGGTCGATCACCGACCAGACGATGTACAACAAGAGCGGGATGCCCAGCCCAAGGGCTAATAGCAAGAATATGTCGTCCAGGAACCGCTGGCCCGCGGGGACTCGGTCTTCTCCTGGCTTTGACTTGTTTTCGCTCACGTCATCACACCTCGCAATTCGTCGCTACTTGGATTGTAACATCCGACCTTCGGCGATTCTGTCAAAAATGTGACAGGACGGCGTTTTCGCTGGTTAGGATATGGCAGTCTGATTTTGCGCGCCGGATGGCGTGCTTGCCAGGACGCTGATAGAGAACTGTGGCTCGGCATTCTCTAGAGTTATTGTAACACTCGACTTTTTATGGTTCTGTCAAAAATGTGACAGGACCCCGCTCTCGCTGGTACGATATTACGATTCGATTTCACCGGCGGGACAGGTGCGCTTGCTGAAAACCCTTGCCAGGAACCCGTTGCTCGACATACCGTGCTTCTTCGGCCTGGACGAAGGTGCAACCCGAGTCGTGGAGGAATCCCTGCAAGAGAACCTCTACTCGAAAGACCAGGTGGTCTTCCTTCAAGACGAGCCTTGCCCCGGACTCTTTGTCATCAAGTCCGGCCGCGTCAAGCTGTACCGCAGTTCGCCTGATGGTGATGAGCATATCGTCAGACTGCTTGGGTCGGGCAGCTGTTTCGAATGCGCCCCGCTGTTCGATGGCGGGCCAAATCCGGTGAGCGCACAGGCGATGGAGGATAGCGTCCTGTATTTCCTGCCCAGCAGGGCGTTCCGCGCCATCCTGGCCTCCAGCCCCGAGGTTACGAGCAGATTCGTCAGTGTGCTGGCCTCGCGGCTGCGCGTGCTGCTCAGACAGGTGGAGGACATGTCCCTCAGGCCTGTGAACGCGCGGCTGGCGCGCCTGTTGCTTGACATGTCCGAGCGCAAAGCCGATGGAGCGGACGGCTCGTCTGAGGCAAAGTTGAACCAGCAACACCTTGCCTGCATGATCGGCTGCACACGGCAGATGGTCAATGCCTCGCTGGGCAAACTCGCACGCAATGGCTTCATCCGCAAGGAAGGCAGGCGAGTCGTCGTCATCAGGCCGGAGGAACTCAGGCGGATCGCCGACCACTCGGACTAACGCCCGCGTCGTTCTTCGAGCCCAAAGGTAGGAGCAAATGATCGATTTCGAGCTATCCGAAGAGCAGAAGCGCATGCAATGCCTGGCGAAGGAGTTCGGCGAGAAAGAGCTGCGCCCCATCGCCGCCGAGGTGGACGAGAAAGACCAGTTTAGCTGGGAGGTGTGGAGGAAAATGGCGCAGCCTCCATACCGCCTCCCCCATATCTACGTGCCCAGGGAATACGGCGGGCTCGGCATGGGGTTCCTGACTGCGGCCGTCGTCGTCGAGGAGATCGGGTACTACCTGCCATCATATGCCGCTGCTATGGAGCAGATCGGGCTGAACGTGCTGATCGCCGCGGGTACCGACGAACAGAAGAGGACGGTCCTGCCGCGGATTATCGATGGCGCCGAGCTCGGGCTCACACTCGCCTTGACCGAGCCCGGCGCCGGGTCGGACACCTCGGCAATTGAGACGACGATCGAGAAGGATGGCGGCGAGTTCGTCATAAACGGGAGGAAGCGGTACGCTAGCTTTGGCAACCTGCGCAATTCGATAGTTGTCGGCAAAGCTCCCTATCTCGGGCCGAACGCAGTAAATGCGGTGATCGTCGAGAGGGACACACCCGGCTTCACGGTCGCTGAAGTCATACCGTGCATGGGTGTCCGCGGGCATCAGGATATCGAGCTGTCGCTGAAGAACGTTCGTGTCCCTCTGAAGAACCTTGTGGGCAAAGAAGGCGAAGGGCTGCGGGCCGCGCTGGGCGTGATGGACAATACCCGGGCCACGGTTGCCGCAGGTTACCTGGGGCTGGCGCGGGCCAGCCTCGATGCCGTTATCTTGCGCGGCAAGAACCGCATTGTCTTCGGGCGGCCGCTGGCCGAGAACCAGGCCATAAGCTTTGAGGCCGCCGAAGTGGCCTCGCTGATTGAGTCGGCAAGGCTGCTGATCTGGAAGGCATGCCTGCTCGGAGACAAAGGCATCGAGCATCGCAAGGAAACGGCCATGGCCAAGGTGATGGCGGCTGACGCAGTGCTGAAGGCGGCCAATCTTGCGGTAAGGACCTACGGAGGGATCGGTTGCTCGAAGCGGTTCCCGGTGGAGCGCTACTACCGGGATGCCCGCACATGGACCTTCGCGCAGGCAACCCCTGAGGTGCTTAAGCTCGTGATCGCAAGGGGCCTGTTCGGGCTCAGGCTGCGATGATACCGGGTCCGGTCGCGCGTGCGCCGTTCACCTGCCCCGGTATACGGGCCGCCTCTTTTCCAGGAACGCCTTGACGCCTTCTTGGAAATCCTGCGACATGAAGCATACTCCCTGGGCGTAGTTCTCGAAGTAGAGTTGGCTTTGTAGATCGCTGAGCAAGCTACGGTGGACTGCCTCGCGTGTCAGTTCGAGGGCCACGGACGGGCCGGAAGCGATGGTCGTCGCGAGGTCGAGTACCGCCTTCATCAGGTCATCATGAGGCACCACAGCGGTGACGAGGTGGATGCGTTCCGCCTCGGAGGCATCGACCGTCTCCCTCCCGTAGAACATCTTCAGGGCGCGGTCCGCGCCGATGATCCGAGGCAGCGTGAAGGTGGCGGCGATGTCGGGGGTCAGGCCGACATTGGCCCAGGAAGCGATGAAGCGCGCCCTGTCTGAAGCGATCCTGAAATCACAAAGCAGCGCCAGTGACAGACCGCCGCCAGCGGCGACCCCGTTTATCGCGGCGATGGTCGGCTTGCCGACGTCGTAGAACGCAGTCGGCAGGTAGAGCATAGCCGGTTCCAGGAGGTCCGCCCTGGTTTCCTCGAGCGGCGTGTAGTGGCCTTCCTTCATCCGGGGCAGGAGCCGCTTTTCCACGTCCGAGCCGGAGCAGAAGGCGCCGGGACTCCCGGTGATCACGAGGACCTTGACGTCATCGTCCCGCTTTACGACGCCGAGAAGGCGGCGCATCTCCTCCATGACCGCAGTGGTGAGCGCGTTCCTCTTCTCAGGCCGGTTGATCGTGATGGTGCCGACGTGGTCTTTGACCGAAAACAGCACTTCTTGCTCGCTTGCCATGTTTGGGCCTCCTGCCCGGTCCTTCAACGCCCGCGCCAGCGTCAGATCTTGAATACCTTCTTTGCGTTCTCTCTGAGGAACTTGGGCCAGACATTGTCCTTAAGGGGCAGGTCTTTTACCTCGGTCATGGCCCTGCGGAAGTCGATGATCGGGTACGCGGTGGCGAAGAAGACCTTGTCCGCCCCTCTCGTGTTCATGTAGTAGATGATCTCCTGAGGATAGTGCTTGG
>JACPRR010000212.1 GCA_016189825.1 Chloroflexota bacterium | reverse complement strand
GCCTAAGGCGGCACAACGCCAGAGGCATAGCTTCTCTAGACACAACAGAGCGGGGCCGCAACGGCCCCGCTCTCGTATTGTTCAGGCTATAGTCCTACTGCGCTGACGCCTTTGCCGGTGTGGTCTCCGAGGGGACGAAGTACTGGACGCGCTCCTTCTTGTACTCTTTGGTGCTGTAGAGCTGTAAGAAGCCTGGTATCCCGATGTCCTGCGATATCGCCGCCGCCGCCACATCGCACTCTGCCCGGCTACGCCCGTGGACCATGGCAAAAAGGTTGTACGGCCACCCGGGGGCGGTCCGTCTCTGGTAGCAATGGCTCACCTCCTTGCGACTGGAGGCTTTCCTGCCTGCTTCCTCGACGACGCCCTCCGGCGCCTGCCAGCACGTCATGGCATTCGCAGCAAAACCCGCCTTTCGATGGCGCAACACCGCGCTGTATCGGCGCAGGATGCCCCTCTCACGCAGTTCGGCCATGCGGGCCAGAAAGTAATCGACGTCAAGCCCGGACTGTTCGGCCAGGGCGTCAAACGGCCTATCCTCCAGCGGCATCGCCTGGCAGAGCTGCTTGACAACACGTTTGTCATCCAGCGTGAGGCCGCCGCCATCGGGCAGGCATAGCTTCGTCGCAGCGGCCGGAATGGCAGTGTCGCCATCGCCCGTCATGTCGAAGTAGACCCTCAGTTTGAACACCCGTACCGCAGGGAGATCGATGAATTCGCCCGCACCAGCCTGCATGGCCAGGCTGGAGATTACGGCGCCAGCGTCCTCTTCTCCAGGCAGCGACAGCGTGAACCAAAGGTTGAAATAATGGTCTCGCGCGTAGTTGTGGCTTACTCCCGGGTGCGCGTTCACCACCGCAGCCGCAACGTCGAGCCGCGCCCGGTCGACATGCATCGCCGCCAGCGTGCTCCGGTAGCCGAGGCCCGCGGCATCGAAGATTCCGGCGATCGATCGCACGTACCCTGCATCGTGTAGTCCGCGAACGCGCCGCAACACCTCATCAGCCGGAATACCCAGCTTTTCGCCCAGGACGCGGAAGGGAAGCCGGTCCGCGGGGAAATCGCCCTGAAGCACATTCAGCAGCGCCCTATCCAGCGACCCGATCTCAGCGGCGCCCGTCATGCCGTGACCTCATTCTTCTTTGCATCATGCCGCGACCCGGGCTGGTAGACGCAGTACGGTTCTTCGTCAAGGTAGTCGCCGGTGGTTTCATACGCCCTGGCGCGACAGCCGCCGCATACCTTCTTGAACTCGCATCGTCCACACTTGCCCTTTAACCTGGAAACGTCCCTGATATCCCGGAACACCGGCGAACCCTCCCAGGCCTCACGGAACGTCTGCCGCTTCAGGTCGCCGGCCTCGATGTCCAGGTAGCCGCAGCCCTGGAGCTTGCCAACGTGCGAGATGAAGCAGAACCCGGTTCCGGCAAGGCAGCCCCCGGTCATCACGCTCATAGCCCCCGGGTGGCCTGCGGGCATGCCGGCGTGTGCGGGAAGCCCGCATTCCTTCCGGTATTGCAACCGCACCCGGGCGAAATGGGGAGCGTCGGTCGGCTTGAAGAGTAGCCGTCCTTCGAGCTCCACCTGTTTCTCACATATCCAGCGCAGGATGCGCTCGTATTCACTGGGCGGGAGTTCCTCTTTCTCCAGCCCTTTGCCCCGCCCGGTGGGGACGAGCAGGAAAGGATGGAAAGCGACAGCGCCGACATCGAGCGCTATGCGCACCAGTTCCTCCAGGTAGGGAGCGTTCATCTTCGTCACTGTGGCGTTCACCTGCACCGGGACCCCCGCCCCCCGGGCGTTGGTCATGCCCTGCAACACGCCATCATAGGCGCCCTTCAAGCCACGGAAATTGTCCTGAAGTTCCGCGGTGGGGAAGTCCAGGCTGACCGCGACCCTGGCGATAGGCACCCTGGCCATCTTCTGCGCGACCTCACCAGTAAGGAGCGTGCCATTGCAGCCAACGGTAACCCGGAATCCTTTCCTCGAAGCGTAGTTCGCCAGGTCGAAGAAATCAGGGCGCAACAGGGGCTCGCCGCCGGTAAGGATGAGCATCGGCTTGCCCATGCCCTTGAGCTGGTCGACGATAGCGAAACACTCCCTGGTGGAAAGCTCGCCGGGATAAGCGCCGCTCGTCGCCGAGGCGCGGCAGTGGGCGCAGTACAAATTGCAGCTTCGCGTTAGCTCCCAGGCCACGATGCGTGGCCCGGGCACACGTTCATTCATCGTGTACTCTTACCTGCGGCACAATTATTCTCACGTTTTCAAATCCCCTCTCCCCAACCCTTCGAGGGAGAGGGAGGGTGAGGGTGCCTTCGCCGGAGAGACCAGGCCGATCTCTTCGTCAGTAAGGTAGCAGGCAGGGTCAGACGCCCAGATATCGCCGTGCACCGACTCCGCGCGCACCCTCAGGTTGCCGCCGCAGATGTCTATGAACTGGCACCGGGCGCAGCGGCCCTTGAGCAGGCCCTTGCGGTCCTTCAGTCCTTTCATCACCGGGTCGGACGTATCCTGCCAGATATCGCCGAAAGTTCGTTCTTTCACATTGCCGAAGGAGTATCGCCACCAGAACTGGTCGGCATGGACATTGCCCAGGTTGTCCACGGCCCCGATCCGTATTCCCGAGTTGTTTCCGCCATTCTGTCGCAACAGGTCCAGTACCGCTGCGGCGCGTTCCGGGTCTGCCTTCTTCACCTTCAAGTACAGGTAAGCGCCATCGGCATGGTTATCGACCGTCAGCACTTCCTTGTTGAACCCCCT
>JACPRR010000196.1 GCA_016189825.1 Chloroflexota bacterium | reverse complement strand
GGTCCTATCTTCGCCGGCTGGGTATACGATATTCGGGGCAGTTATCAATGGGTTTGGCTTCCCATGGCTATGCTGACGTTTCTTTGCATACCCCTGGCCCTGGCAGCCAGACCTCCCAAAGAATATGTTCAACAAGCCGCATTGGCCTCTTAGTTAGCGGCTAATATGCGAAGACAGGTTCTACAGCCTCCTGGCAATCACCATCTTCTGTATTTCGGTGGTGCCTTCGCCGATGGCAAGGAACTTCGCATCCCGGTAGAAGCGGGATATCGGCGAGTCGTCCATGAGCCCGAGTCCGCCGTGAATCTGCACGCCCTCTGAGGCAGCCAGCACAGCGTGCTCGGAGGTGAACATCTTTGCCATCGCGGCTTCCTTCGTGTATGGGACGCCCCTGTCTTTGAGCAGCGCCGCTTTGAGACAGAGGAGCCGGCCGGCCTCTATGTTGATAGCCATGTTTACGAGTTTGGATTGTATCTCCTGGTACTCGAAGATGGGCCGCCCGAATTGGACTCTCTGTTTCGCGTAGCTGAGCGACATCTCCAAAGCCCCCTGAGCGAGGCCGACACCCATCGCGGCTACACCCAGGCGCCCCTCATCAAGGGTTTCCAGGAATTGTCTCAGACCGGCGCCCTGCCGCCCTACCAGGTTCCCCTTCGGGACCCGGCAATCGGCGAAGGACAGCTCGCGCGTATCTGAAGCTCGCCAACCCATCTTCCTGTACTTCTTCGATACCGTAAAACCGGGCGTGCCGGAGGGCACAAGGATGGTGCTTATCTCCTTCTTCCCGTCCGCCCTCTTCCCGGTGACGGCAGTGATATTTACGAAACCGGTCATCGGCGTGCCCGAGTTGGTGATGAAGCACTTGGTCCCGTTTATGACCCACTCGTCGCCGTGCAGGACCGCGGTTGTCCTGGTGGCCCCGGAGTCGGAGCCAGCTTCGGGTTCGGTCAGTCCGAACGCGCCGAGCATCTGACCTTTTGCCAGCGGCGCCAGCCATATGCGTTTCTGCTCTTCCGTGCCGTAATGATTGAGCGGTGCTCCCCCCAGGGTCACGTCGGCTTCGACGGTAATGCCCATGGAAGAGTCGACCCTCGATATTTCTTCAATGGTGATGACGTAGGAGACCGCGTCATAGCCTCCGCCGCCGTATTCCTCGGGAAAGGCGATCCCCAGGATTCCCAGTTGGCCCATTCTCTTGACGATGTCCACAGGAAACTCTTCCCTGTCATCGAATTCCTGTGCCACCGGCGCGAACTCCTTCTCCATGAAGTCACGCACCAACTGGCGCAAGGCCAGATGCTGTTCGGTCAAATCGAGGTTCACGGTCACCTCCCTGGGTTATTGAGGCCGTGTTCAGGCGCTGGGGAGTAAAGCTAGGCCTCGAATCTTCTGAATACGAGTACCCCATTGGTTCCCCCGAAGCCAAAGGAGTTGGAGATCGCGATCCGCACCTGCATGCGCCGCGCTCGATTGGGTACGTAGTCGAGGTCGCATTCGGGGTCTGGCGTTTCGTAGTTGATGGTAGGAGGCACAACGCCATGCTTCAGCGTCAGCGCGGTGAATGCAGCTTCGACGGCCCCCGAGGCGCCCCACAGGTGGCCGATCATCGACTTGTTGGAGCTTACCGCCAGCCTGCTCGCATGCTTGCCGAACACCGCTTTGATGGCGCGCGTTTCTGCGACATCGTTGAGCCTGGTTGATGTTCCGTGGGCGTTGACGTAGTCTACATCGGCTGGTGAAACCCCTGCGTCTTCCAGTGCCAGCCGGATGCACCGTCCGGCGCCCTCTCCCTGCGGGGAGGGCGAGGTAATGTGGTAGGCGTCGCCGGTCGCGGCATAACCTACGATTTCAGCATATGTGCCGGCGCCGCGGCGCAGCGCGTGGTCGAGTTCCTCAAGCACCAGGATTGCAGCCCCTTCTCCGGTGACGAAGCCGTCTCGGTTCAACTCGAACGGCCGGCTCGCCTTCTCCGGCATGTCCGTTCGCTGCGAGCAGGCTTTCATCAGGCCGAGGCCGTGAAGCATGATGGGTATGATCCCCGCATCAGCGCCGCCGGCGAGGACCATGTCGCATGCCCCGTGCTGGATGAGCTTGAAACCGTCGCCTACGGAGTGGGTGCCGGAGGCGCATGCGGAAGTCGGTGCGAAGTTCGGGCCCCTTGCGCCGGCAAGCAGGGCCACTTGACCGGCCCCGATATTGGTCAGGTATTGCAGTATGAAGAAAGGAGAGATTTCATCCGAAGAGCCGTTCGAGAACTCCGCCTGGGCGGACAGCATCGATTGCAATCCCCCGGTTGCCGTACCCACGATTACGCCGACACGATCGGCCTCGGACGGGGGGATCTCGAATCGCGCATCTTCAAGGGCCATGCGGGCTGCCGCCAGAGCGAAGTGCTGGTAGCGGTCGGTCCTGCGGGCAAGCTTATGGTCAATGAAGTCCTCGGGATTGAACCCCTTGACTTCTCCGGCTATTCCGGCGCGCAGATTCGATGTGTCGAAACGTGTTACCCTGGTAATCCCCGATACCCCTGCGCATAGAGCCTGCCAACTCGGTCCGATCCCGATTCCGATTGGCGTTACCGCACCGAGACCGGTGATGACAACTCGGCGTTTCATGGCCTGAGGTCTTTCATATGAAATGTCATAGCGGTGAGCAAGCCGGCGATGCTCTTCGCGTCTTCGATTTGGCCGGATGATATGAGACCGGCGACATCATCGAGAGGCACGCGCTCGAGGGATATCTCGGCGGTGTCTGACGCCTGCAGCGGACTGTACTCGAGGTCGGTGGCCAAATACAGGTGCAGGTATTCGGTGCAGAAGCCGGGGGCAGAGTAGAATCCCCCGATGCGTTTGATCCTGCGCGGCAGGTATCCGATCTCCTCCCGTAGTTCCCTGCGCACGCATTCGTCGGCTGACTCTCCGGGTTCGATCCCTCCTGCCGGTACTTCCAGAAGCTCCTTTCCCGTGGCGTGGCGAAATTGACGTTCCAGGAGGACGTTCTGGCGCTCGTCGACGACCACTATGGCAACAGAATCAGGGTGTTCCACGATCTCACGGACAGTCATACTTCCCGAGGATTTCGTCACGGTGTCGACGCGGACATTGAAGGCGCGGCCATTGAAGAGGAACTCGCTTGAGGTGCGCGGCCTGTCTTGTTCGGAGCCTGTTTCGCGCAAGCCCATGTTTCTCACACGCCTCGAAGTTATGGAGTCGCGGCCAGGGCCCGCTCCCAGACCATGGCGATTTCGTCGCAATTGGGGAACTTCGGGCAGCGGTAGCAGTCGCTCCACACCTTGCGCGGCAGGTCCGCCTTATCGGCCAGCTTGAAGCCGGTGGTCTCGAAGAAATCAGGCTTGTAGGTGAGACAGAAGAGACGGGGTATGCCGAGCCCATCGGCCTCTTCAAGGCATGCCCGCACCAGGCGGGCGCCCACTCCCTGCCGGCGCCTGTCTTCGCTTACTGCGACTGACCTGACCTCAGCTAGATCGGACCAGCACACGTGAAGGGCCGCGCAGGCGACCACGCGGTCGCTATCACGCGCGACATAGAAATCGCGGATATTCTCATATATTTCACTGAGCGCGCGGGGCAACATCTGCGACTTGTCGGCGAAGTTGTTGATGAGCTTGTGTATTTGTGGCGCATCCCCGATGCGTGCTTTCTCGATGACTAGCAGTGCATTTCTCCCTTGAGCTTGTGCGTCAGTGACTCGTAGAAGTGCGTCGGCGGATGGAACCGCAAGAATCTGACGACCTTGTTGCTGAGACGTACTGTTACCCTTTCGCCATTGAGCACCGGGATGTCGACCTGGCCATCGATGCTCAATGTGGCGGGACGGTCGGTCGCGACAGCAAGTTCTATTATCGCATCGGGAGGCAACACGAGGCAACGGGATAGGGAAAGATGGGGGCTTACCGGCTGTAGCAGGATATCCCTTGATTGCGGGTATGCGATCGGGCCTCCTGCTGCAAGTGCGTAGCTGGTGCTGCCGGTTGCGGTGGCGACGATCACTCCGTCGGCGCGGTAGGTGGTCAGGAGACGACCATCGATCCTGGTCTCGATACAGACGATGCGGCAGGTCGCGCCGCGGCCCAGCACCACGTCATTGAGGGCGATGAAACAGTCTTCCCGAGATGCGTGCGAAGATTCCAGCATGGCCCTGGTGTCGATCCACCCGTCTACGGCCACGATCCGCGGCATGTTCTCCAGGGCTTCCGACGCCGTCAACTCAGTCATGAAGCCGACTTTCCCGAGGTTGACCCCGAGGATGGGCGCGGGACAGCCGGCGAGAGCCCTTGCCGCCCTGAGCAACGTACCATCGCCTCCGACTGCGACCACTACGTCGGAATCAATGGCCTGCGCCCGTATCCCTTCCTCGTCGGCCGCCGCGGCCCGCCAGACGGAAGCAACGGTCTTCCTGGCTGTTTTCTCCAGATCGAGGGATAGGGCGATCGCGGCATCAAGCCTGCCGTGGTAGACGATGCCGATCTTCTTGCCGAGGTTGTTCATCAGGACCCTTGCCGGTCACCGCGCAACGGGTGTCAAGGCAGGAATCGACTAGCAGTCGATGATGAAACCCACCGCGCCCGAGGACACAAACTGGCCTGCGGCCACCTTGACCTCTTTGATCGCGCCCTTCACCGGACACAGTATAGGGTTTTCCATCTTCATGGATTCCAATATGCACAGGACATCGCCTTCGTCGACTCCCTGGCCAACTGCGACTGCGACGCTGATGATCTTGCCGGGGATGGGCATCTCGACAGTCTCTTGGGGCATGGACAGCTCCTTTCGCTGGGTTGAGTACGGGTTGATCAGTTGCTCGATTTCAACGGACAAAAATCAGCAGTCCTCGCCGGACTGCTGATTATAAACAAACGGGAAGTGAACATCAAACCGGGTGTCCGAGCTACAGAAGGCGCGGCTACTTGCCCTTCTCGCTGGAGACCGGTTGGAGCGCCGGGCGCGCTACTACCTTGTCGCCGACGTAGTCAATGACGACCGTATCGCCGGAGTGGTAGTCGCCGCGGAGCAAGCCTTCCGAAAGCGTATCTTCAACATGGTCCTGAACCACCCGGCGCAACGGCCTTGCCCCGAACGCTGGATCGTAGCCCTTGGAGATCAGGAACTCCTTGGCGGCGTCCGTTACCTCGAGCTTGATGTTCTTCTCTGCGAGCGGCTTGGCAGCCAGATTCAGTATCAACTCAAGTATGCGGGTTATGTGCTCCTTGTTCAGGGCATGGAACACAATCACTCCGTCGATGCGGTTAAGGAACTCGGGGCGGAAGGTCTTCTT
>JACPRR010000195.1 GCA_016189825.1 Chloroflexota bacterium | reverse complement strand
CTGGATTCCGGCTCGGGGGCCGGAATGACGTTTCGCGGGAGCCTCTTGCATACATCAGTATTGACAGGTGGGCGAACACCTGTTATGCTTGAGACAAATGACAATGCTGTCCGGAGCGAGGTGATAAGAATGAAAGATAGAAACGCGAAGGAGATACGTATAGGCTTAGGATTGTCGCAAGAGAGGTTCGCCCAGTTCTTGGGCGTGTCCGCGCAGACTGTGAGAAGGTGGGAGGCCGGCCTGACAAGACCCCTTCCCATCATCGGTGTCCGGCTAAAGCAGCTTGAAAGAGAGATCGACGCCAGACAAGAGACAAAAGGAGAACAAATGAACAAGAAGGATGGAACGAGCACGGCGAAAGCAGGATTTGAGGTCGGTATGGGAGGGCTGTTCAAGGGAATCGGCAACATGTTCGACCTGATATCCAGGATGTCTGCGGAAGGCAAGGAAGAGTACTCAAACACGGGTACCGTCGAGGCAGCAGGCGGGAAGGTGAAAGGTGTCTATGGCTTCAGCGTCCGAATGGGGCTGGGTGGCAAACCGGTTGTCGAGCAGTTTGGCAACATAAAGGAGACCGGCTCCGGCCCGGCCGTCTCTGAGACCAGGGAGCCCCTGGTAGACGTCATGGACGAGGGCCAACACATTACAGTCGTAGCTGAATTACCTGGCGTGGAGCAAGAGGATATCAGGGTAAAGGTAACGGGTGATGTTCTCGAGGTATCCGCCTCCGCCGGGGACAGGAAATACCATCGGGAGGTTGTCCTGCCGGCTGCGGCAGATGCATCCAGCATAAAGACATCGTACAAGAACGGCGTCCTCGAAATCAAGCTCGATAAACAGCGGTAGACGGACAAGAGGAGCGTGACTATGGCCAGGAGCACCATGGAGACACGAACGCTGGTAGTGGCGGAATCTCTGCCCAAGGATGTCGGCCGCGGTATCGCCAGGCTGGACCCCGGGGATATTGCGCGCCTGGGCCTGGAGGTAGGAGATGTGGTACAAGTCTCGGGCAAGCGGGCCACGGCTGTGAAGGTCATGCCAGCTTACGTCGAGGACAGGGGCAAGGGAACGGTCCAGATAGATGGCATCACACGGGATAATGTCCAGGCGGGACTGGGAGAAACAGTGGAGGTAAAGAAGGCGACCTTTCAGCCAGCAAGGGCTATAGTCCTGGCCCCGGCCGGAGACACGAAGACCTCCCTGTCGGGCTCAGATGCGCAGTACCTGGCGCGGGCACTGGAAGGACTTCCTGTTGTCAAAGGCGACCGGGTCAGGGCGACGCTATTCGGGAGCCGCCACCACGAGTTCGCCGTGCTGGATGCCGCCCCTGAGGGAATCGTTACAGTGGACACACAGACTACTGTAAGGGTAAAGGGCGAGGCTGTTCCATCCCGAGTGAAGAGCGGAGTGACCTACGAAGACATCGGCGCGCTCCACAAGGAAATACAGAAAGTCCGGGAAATGGTCGAACTGCCACTGAAGTACCCGGAGTTGTTCGAGCGCCTGGGCATCGACGCGCCGAAGGGAGTACTGCTGTATGGACCGCCGGGCTGTGGCAAGACCATGATCGCCAGGGCCGTAGCCGGCGAGACGGATGCCGCCTTCTTCCATGTCAGCGGGCCGGAGATCATACACAAATTCTATGGCGAGAGCGAGGCCCACCTGCGGGCCATCTTCGACAAGGCTGGCGAGAAGGCGCCCTCCATCATATTTATTGATGAGATAGACTCCATAGCATCCAAGAGGGAAGACGTGCGCGGAGACCAGCAGGTGGAGCGTCGCGTGGTGGCGCAGTTGCTGGCATTGATGGACGGCCTCAAGTCGCGCGGCCAGGTGATAGTTATCGCCGCGACGAACATACCCCAGGTGCTGGACCCGGCACTACGCAGACCTGGTCGCTTCGATCGAGAGGTAGGAATAAGCGTGCCGGACAAGAAAGGGCGGCAGGAGATACTGGACGTGCATACAAGAGGCATGCCGCTGGCGTCAGGAGTGGAATTGGAGAAGATCGCCGCTGTTACTCATGGGTTCGTGGGCGCCGACCTGGAGGCTTTGTGCCGCGAGGCCGCCATGACCACACTGCGACGGGCCATGCCGCGAGTCCAGCTTGATGCGGGGTTCGTCCCGGCGGAGGTTCTGGCCCGGTTGGAAGTCTCCATGGAGGACTTCACCGAGGCGCTGAAGGATATCGAACCGTCGGCCATCAGAGAGGTGTTCACCGAGATCCCGGAGGTGAAGTGGGAAGATGTCGGCGGGCTGGAGGAAGCCAGGAGAGCGCTTGTGGAGACAGTCGAGTGGCCATTGAAACATCCTGACTTCTTCAGCCAGGCAGGAACCTTGCCCCCCAAGGGTATCTTGCTCAGCGGGCCCCCGGGAACCGGTAAGACCCTCCTGGCCAAAGCTGCAGCTACCCAGAGCGGGGTAAACTTTATCTCGGTCAAGGGCCCCGCGCTTCTATCCAGGTGGGTAGGGGATTCCGAGAGAGGCATCCGAGAGGTATTTCGGAAGGCGCGGCAGGCCAGCCCGTGTATCATATTCTTCGACGAGATAGATGCCCTGGCGCCGGCACGTGGGGCTGGTGGCGGCTCCCAGGTGACCGAGCGGGTCATGGGCCAACTCCTTACCGAACTCGATGGCATAGAGGAGCTCAAAGGGGTGACTGTTCTGGCTGCCACCAATCGCCCCGACCTGCTCGACCCCGCGCTGCTGCGTTCCGGCAGGTTTGATATTCAGATCAGGCTGCCCGCTCCGGACCGAAAAGGGAGAGAGGCCATCTTCGCCATTCATACTCGGGGCAAACCGTTGGCCGCTGACGTTGATACTGATGCGCTGGCAGCGGTGACGGAAGGACTTGTTGGCGCCGATATCGAAGCCATCTGCCGCAAAGCAGCCATGCTGGCTATTCGCGACCATATCACCGGGCGAATGGAGTCGGACACTGCCGGGCTGAGGCTGAGCCGGGAGCACTTCGACCAGGCATTGCGAGAGGTATTGGTCTTGCGCAAATGAGGCGCTTGCTATACGTTCCCATACTTCACAGCGAGGCAGACATGGGTGATAGCGGCTCGGCGCTGGCACTGGAAACCAGGAACCTTGTCGGCAAGCAGCGATGGGAAGCCCACTGCAACACGGTCGAGGGATTCTGGGAGAATATCGCTTCGTATCTCGAACCGTATGATCCTTGCCTGCTCAAGCTGTACCAGGATGGAATGCCTGTCGGCGATGCGTTGGGGGGACGGATCGCGGAAAAGGCTGCCGCCAGGGGCAGCCGGAACTACCAGTTGCTGCTCAAGCTCATCGATAAGGGAGCTGAGCTGCGGAAGACAGAGGACGCGGCGCTGCTGGTTCAGGAGCACGAGAACATCCGCCGGGGGCTAGAAAATCCGCAGAGCTCGCCGCAAACCCGGTCGTGCCGCGCCGAGCAAGAACGTCTCACGGAAGCCCGCGACCGCACCATCGCCCACGCCGTGAACTCTACTCTGCGGGAAGGGGAAATCGGCGTGCTATTCGTGGGTGCCGCCCACGACGTATGTCGTCATCTGGACCGGGATATTCAGGTCGAGGAAGTGAAGCGCCGCGACAGCCTGCGCGCCTATCTTGCTGCGCTCATCTCGGGTGATCCGTATGACCTGAGGATGCTGTCGGATGATCTGGCTCCGAAAGGCGCACCTGGGCAAGAATGAAATCTTATGTCTCCTCCGGCGGCTTGACCTGGCGGAATGCCCTCCAGACCGCAACGTCGTAGACAAGCTTCAAGCCTCCTGCGATCAGGAACGGTAACCCCAGGACGGGGAAGGCAAGCGTAGGCCCGGTGAAGGCAGCCGACACTGCTGGTGGGGCATTGCGAGCCACCGCCATTATTCCGGCAGCCGCTGGCCTTTCTTCGGGGCGCACAATAGCCATGCTATATGACTGCCGCGTTGGGACATCAAGCTGGGAGAGGCATGAGCGGGCCATAAACACAGCCACCGCGGCGCCAAATCCCGGCATCAGGGGCACCAGCATCAGGAGGATATTCGATGGCAAGTGCGTGAACACCATGGTATTGAGAAGGCCGATGCGCCTGGCTATCGGCACGGCAAGGAGGAACGACAGCGCCGAAAGAACGTTGGCTCCAAAGAAGACAGCGCCCAGAGTCGCAGCGTCGACGCCGTACCGAAGGTAAAACCAGTACGCCAGTATCCCCTGGAGGGCAAAGCCACCGCCAAATGAGTCTATAGCGAACAACGATGCCAGCCTGGCCACCTTCCCCATCGACTTGGACAGGCCGAACCTGATCCTGACAGCGGTGCCCGGCGCCCCGACACTGGCTGACAGCCTCGTGAACAGGAGAAGAAGGAGGACTCCCGATCCGGAGTATGCCCACACCAGGGTACTGTACCCGGCGACGGGGGACATCCCCAGCAGTGCTGGCAGTCCCGCAACCAGTGCCCCCGTCGCCCCCGCGAGCGAACTGACGATGTTGTACCAGGCGAAGGTGGCCGTCCTGTGTCGGTCATCAGTCGTCTGCGGCAGCATGGATTCTTCGATTGGCAGGAACAGGCCCAGCTCCTTGCCCGTCGGGCTGACCGTGCCCGTAGCTGCGGCCACCAGCAGCAGGGGCAAGCTCTCAGTCATAGCGAATGCGGCCCCCGCCAACGCCATCATGATTGCAGCGAGGACCAGCACCCACTTCCGGCCTATGCGGTCAGCAGTCCAAGTAAATAGGACTGTCATCGCCGATCCGCCGGCCAGAGCAGCCATGAAAACAATGCCGACCTCGGCTTTGCTCAACCCTTTTTGGGCAAGATAAAGGCCGATGATAACGGAGAGGAATCCGTAGGCTACGTTCCGCAAGCCACAGGCGATATACACCAGCTTACCGTCGCGTGACAGGGATGGCGGGAACCCTGCCCGCAGGAGCCAACGGCCGGGTTCTGACACTGGGTCAACTCCTCGGAGCACAATCTGCCGATCAGGGGCGGTTGCCACATAGAATAGCACATGCGGGGCAGAACCGAGATAGTCGTGATAGGAGGAGGTATGACGTGGGGTAACGCGGCTGGCAAGGCCAGCGAATTCGTAATCGCTTTTGCCTTTCGCGGGAGGCTCAGAAACGGTGTTAGTGGCTGGGGAAGCAGACTGCCTGGTGGCTTTCGTCTAGTGTGATCGCCACCCGCGTTCCGGCGGGGTAGTCCCTATCATGGTGCTGCAAAGAGCGAATCATGGCCCCGGAGCCGAGCCTCACATGGTAAAGGTAGTGTATGCCCTGGAAGACCCTGCCCACGACCTCGCCGGCGCCGGCGGGGTCGGCGCGCAAGGCCACCACGTCGGGCCGGAGCATCACCCGGACCTTGGTCCCTGGCGGAAACTCGCAGCGGAGGGGCAACTGCCCGACCTCGGTCAGTACCTGCGAACCGGCGGTCTCTCCGTCAATGAAGTCAGCGATGCCTACGAACTGCGCCACGAAGGGCGTTGCCGGGCAGTGGAAGATTTCCTGCGGCGCGGCCACTTGCTCCAACCGGCCCGAGTTCATCACGCCGACCCTGTCCCCCATGAACAGCGCCTCCTCCTGATCGTGCGTGACGAAGATGACCGTTGACCTGGCCGTGGTCAAAATAGTCTTGATGTCGGCGCGCACCCTGGCCCGGAGGTCGGCGTCGAGGCTGGAGAAGGGTTCGTCGAGCAACAGGACGTCAGGGGCAGGGGCCAAAGCCCGGGCTATGGCCACTCGTTGCTGTTCTCCCCCTGACAGCTCGTGCGGCATCCGCCGGGCGAACCCTCCAAGGCCCACCAGCGAAAGCATTTCGCTTACTCGATGCGCCGCCTTTTCCCCGGGCAAGCCATAGGCAATGTTGCGCGCCACATCCATGTGCGGGAACAGGGCGTAGTCCTGGAAGACGATACCCACCCGCCTCTTCTCCGGTGGGACCCATGCCGCTGGCCCGGCAACGGCTTTGCCCAGTATCTCGATCGTGCCCGCATCGGGTGTCTCGAAGCCCGCGATCAGCCTGAGCAGGGTGGTCTTGCCACAGCCGCTCGGCCCGAGCAGCGCCAGGAAACGGCCTTCCTCCACATCTACGCTCACATTCCTCACCGCCGCCGTTCCGTTGAAACTCTTTGCTAAGCCGCTGCAGCGCAGCGCCAGGCGCGTCATAGGCCCTCTCCCTTCCTTTGGCTCAGCGTGAGAAAAGCCATTGGCGCCGATGACACCAGAAGCAGGAGAAGGGCCGGGAGCGCGGCGCTGGCAAAGAGACCCTCCGAGGCAGCGGACCAGGCGGAGGTGGCAAGCGTCTTGAAGCCGATCGGGCCCAGTATGAGCGTCGCAGGCAGTTCCTTCATTGCGGTGAGAAACACCAGCGCAGCGCCGGCAACGATCCCGGGTCGCAGCAACGGCACCGTAATCGTGCGTATGACCTTCGTTGGAGAACTGCCCAGGCTGCGGGCGGCGTCCTCGATATGCGGATTGACCTGGCGCAAGGAAGACTCGGCCGAACCCACCGCCTGGGGCAGGAAAAGGATGACGTATGCCACAACCAGGAGGCCCAGCGTTTGGTAGACCACCGGGGCGTAGTTGGCAGCAAAGAAGACGAGGGCCAACGCGATGACAATGCCTGGCAAGGCGAAGCCCACATAGGTGGCGCGCTCGAGCAGCACGCTCGGTTTGCTGCTGTGCCGGACGGAAAGAATGGCCACAGGAATGGCGGCCACGGCAGCGACCGCCGCTGCTAGAGCCGAGGCATAACCCGAGTTGGCGACAGTACTCCATGCCAGTCGAAGCGGCTCCGCGTTAGAGAAACCCTTCCCTAACCAGTAGCCGAGGACAGCCACCGGCAAGGCAACTGAGAGAAGGATGACAAGCGAACAGAAGGAAAGGGCTAGCAGTTTCCACTGGCCTAGCCGCACAAGGGCGGAGGGCCTGGCCGTGCCTGTTGCACGGTGGTATCGCGAACGGCCCCTGGTGCGCATCTCCACAACCAGGAAGATCACAGCGATCAGGACCGGTATCACCGCCAGCGCCGCAGCCAGCACCCTGTCGAATGATGTTTGGTACTGAAGATAGATGGCCCAGGTGAAGGTCTCGTATTTCAACAGGGAGACTGCTCCGAAGTCGCGGAGCGAGTACAGTGCCACAAGAAGCCCTCCCGCGGCCAATGCGGGGCGCAACTGGGGGAAGACCACCCTCCAGAAGGTGCGCCAGGGGCTGCAACCCATGCTGCGCGAGGCCTCCTCCAGGCAAGGGTCGAGACCACGCATGGAGGCCATTAATGTGAGCAACATGTATGGGAAGGCAACCATGGTCACTGTCAAAGTGGCCCCCGGAAAGCCGTATATCTCCGGCAGCCTCTCCACGCCCAAGGGGGCAAGCAGTTGTTGCAGAGCGCCCCTCGGCCCGAGGGCCGCGACAACGACCAGGCCTGCGACATAGCTCGGTATGACCAGCGGCAGGGCAGATAGCACCCGGCATGTGCGACGCAATGGCATGTCAGTGCGCACAATCAGCCAGGCCAGCGGAAGGGTTATCAAGGCGCAAAGCGTGGTCACTGTCCCTGCCAGCGCTACAGTGCGGCCCAGTATCTCGAGAGTGCGTCGACGCAGCAGGAGGTCCCATATCTCGCCACCGGCGCCGAATGCCCGCAGCAGCAGATAGACCAGGGGTATCGCCACTGCAACCGCCACCAGAGCTGCCGGCAACCATAGGCTGGCGGGGGGTCTCGAATGTCGAGACCCCCCGCGGGTCCTGCCTGCAACATCGCTCAACGCCTGAGATCGGGCAACTGCCACTTCCATAGTGCTACGGCGTTACTCCCGTCACCCTGAGAAGATCGAGCGTCTTCTTGAGATCGGCCATCTGGGCCATGCTGACCTGCGGGGCGTTGATCTCCGCCAGTGGCTTCAAAACGCGGTGCGTGCCCACACCGTCTATTACCGGGTATTCGTATGTCTTTCCGGCGAAGTACTGCTGCGCCACCGGCGAGAGCATGAACGAGAGGAAGCGCGCAGCGACCTCCTTGTTCTTGGAGGTCTCCAGTATCCCTGCGCCGGAAACAAGTATGGTGGCGCCGGGTCCGCCGCCTCTCAGATGATAGTTGCGGGCGGGGAACGCCTCGCCTTTCTCCTGCAGGAAGGAGAACAGGTAGTAGTGGTTGACGAAACCAGCATCGATCTCCCCGTTGCCTACCGCCGTCACGATGCCGGTGTTATTGGAGTAGACCTTTGGGTTGTTGGCCTTCATGGCGGTGAGCCAGTCCCTGGTCTTGCCATCACCCCATAGCGCCTGCATCGCGGTCACCATGGCCTGGAAAGAGCCGTTGGTCGGCGCCCAACCAAGCCGGCCCTTCCACTTGGGGTCGGTGAAGTCCCAGATGTCAGCGGGCAGGTTGGCCTCGGAGAGTTTTTGCGTGTTGTAGACTACAACCCTGGCGCGACCAGATATTCCTACCCATTTGCCATCCGCGGCACGGAACTGCGGCTTGACACCGGAGACAATGTCGTTCGACAGCGTCGCGAAACGGGTGCTGACCGCGCCCAGTCCTGCCGGGTCCTGCGCATAGAAGATATCAGCCGGGCTGTTCTGCCCCTCTTCCAGAATGGTCGCGGCGAGCTCGGAGGTGCCGCCGTAGCGGACCTGGACTTTCACGCCGGTTGCTTTGCTGAACTGGTCGATGATTGGGGCCACAAGGCTTTCAGCCCTGCCAGAGTATATGGTCAGTGTCTGCGGCTTTGCCGTCGTGGTTGTAGCGGGCGCGGGCCCGGCGCAGGCTACTGCCGCCAGTGCTGCGATCAGCGCAGGCACGGCCAAAACGAGGGTCCATTCGCGCATGGTAAGTCTTCCTTTCCTGTTCTCTTGTGTAGTCTGGCTACGAGAGGCTCAACTCGGGGTTCGGATCAGCCGCGTCGTCAACGCCCCGGGTAAACGTTGCCTGGCAGACCAGATCGCCTTAGTGTCCTCGCACCGACTGCATTAGTATATGCTACCTAACATGGCGTGTCAAATGCTGACTTCAGGAGGCAGGGAGGACTAAATGCAAGGGGGGAAGTGGAACCCTTTCGGGAGAAGCGACCCCGTGCTTTCCAGGACCGGTCAGGCGGACTGGGCCGTGGTGACCCAGATCATCTCGGATGTCGCCATGCTCAGGGTGACCTCCCGGCTGTCCGACGCCAGCACGATGGTCCCAGCGTACGGGGCCAACTGCTTCACGGTGAAAGTCGCGCCGGGGACGACGCCCAAATCATGGAGGTATTCCATAAGCCGGTGATCTCGCGTCGCCTCTTCAGTTATCCGGACCACGGTAATCCTGGCCCCCTCGGACACCGAGGTCAAAGAAACGCCGCGGGCCGGCGGCAACTTACTGTTGCTCGGGATCGGGTTCCCGTGCGGACAAATGGCAGGGTGCTTCAGAACTTGCTCCAGACGTTCCTCTACCTTCGGCGAGATGGCGTGCTCGAGAAGACAGGCTTCCTCGTGGACCTCGTGCCATTCGACCCCCAGAATATCAACCAGCAGTCTCTCGGCGAGCCGGTGGCGTTTGAGGACAGTGAGTGCGGCGTTGTTGCCTTTCCTGGTGAGGGAGATTTCCTTGTCCTTGCTGACGGTTATCAGGCCGTCGCGCGCCATTCGCTGCAACGTTACCGAAACAGTGGCCGGCGCCACGCCGAGCCGCTCCGCCAGCCGGGCTGCTAGCACCGGCTTCCCCTCCGCCGTCATGTTGACCATTGATTCCAGGTATTCCTCTATCCTTGAGGTCGGCCCCTTCTGCTCGGTCATACTACCCTCGCGCTCCCAGGAATCATAACGCGGCAGGATGAGAAACACTCACTCGGCTTGTTAGCCACAGCAAATGGTAAACGGTTCGCCAGCGGAAGTCAACCCCGACTACGCCACCGTAATCCGTGGATATTATGGTAACTCAATTAGCCTACAATGCCAGGGTGGGAGAACCACTGAGGTGTCTCCGCTACCCCAGGCTAAAGCCTGGGGCATAGATACGAATTCCCATGCCCACGGCTTCAGCCGTGGGTGGAAATCCACCGATCGTGGACGCCGGTTCAGGGCAGTCCCAGGATGCAAACGCTCACCAGGTTATTGGACGGGAAAAGCCCCATGTTATGGGTCAGACCTATCCGCGCGTCCTTGATCTGCCGTTCCGGCTTCTGGGCCTTCCCCTGGAGCTGCTTGTAGATCTCGTAGGCCATCCTCAACCCGGAAGCGCCCACCGGGTGGCCGAAGCATTTCAGGCCGCCGTCTGGTTGCACCGGCTGCGGCCCGTTCAGGTTGAAGCGGCCGGCTTCGATGTCCTCCTTGACCCTTCCCCGGGGACTGAATCGCAGGTCCTCCATGGCGACTGCCTCCGTTATCGAGAAACAATCGTGGACTTCGGCCAGGCGAATTTCGGCTCGCGGGTCCCGTATTCCGGCCTCCTCATAGGCCTTGTTCGCCGCTCGTACCGCCGGTTCCACGTGAGACCTGTCCCAGTTGTTATACATCAGTTCCTCTCCGGAACTGGCGGCAATCTGGATGGACTTGATATGCACCGGGTCGCTCCTGAATCGCGCCGCCATGTCCGCACGGGTGACAATAGCGGCGGCAGCGCCATCGCTGACTCCACAGCAATCGAAGAGGCCGAGAGGCCAGGCGATCATCGGAGCTTTCATGGCCTGTTCGACCGTGATCTCCCTGCGCAGGTGCGCCTTCGGGTTCAGTGAGCCGTTGTGGTGGCTCTTGACAGAGATCCTGGCCAGCATGCTTTTCCCTTCTTCGAGGGAGATGCCGTATTTGGCAAAGTATGCCGTGGCCATCATGGCGAACATGCCCGGCGCCGTCCAGTTTGGATAGATAAACCTGTTCAGTTGCCCGAGTATGGCGCCACCGGGCAGGCCGCCGTACCCGACGTCCTTCAGCTTCTCCACCCCGAGAGCCAGGCACACGTCGTACGCGCCGGAAGCTACGGCGTAGCAGGCGGCTCTCAGGGCTTCAGTCCCGGTAGCGCAGTAGTTATCGACGCGGGTCACAGGAATGAAGGGCAGTTTCAATGTCAGCGCCAGCGGCACCGCGCCTTTGCCCACGCTCGCCTCGTCGAAATGAGTGCCCAGCCAGGCAGCCTGTATGTCCTTCTTCTCCATGCCGGCGTCATTCACGGCTTCGAGGAAGGCATCTACCATGAGGTCCTCCGCGCTCTTGTCCCAGCGTTCCCCGAAAGCAGTGCAGCCCATGCCGACTATCGCCACTTTGTCTCTAATGCCACTTGCCATCTTTCCTGCTCCCTGCGCAGCATTCCCCTGGTCCCCCGGGTTACCTCAAGCGCGGTCGGGCGTCGCCTTCCAATGGTAGCCGTGATGACCCCGGGCCTCGTCAACATATTTCTTCCGGAAGGTCATCTCCATCCGCATGCCCACCTTGAGGTCTTCCAGGCTGCAGTCGGTGATATCGAAGGGGAAGGTCCCGCCGCCCTCAAAGTCAAGGGTCCCGTAAAGCGCCGGCGATTCCACCCCGGCGGCCAGGTAGTCGGCGGTATAGGTTGCAAGCGCCGCCTTCTTGCCAGCGAAACAGTACTCCGCCATCTCGTCCACCGCTCCGCAGTCCGGATTAACACATATTCGCTGGGGAGGATACTGGGGCGTGCCACAGCGCTTGCACCTGGAGCCACATAGAGAAAGGACCGCCTTCCGGCTCCGCCACAGCAACGATATCTCGGTGAAGGGTATCTCCTCGCCTCGAATTCCAACATCAACCGGCACTATGTTTCGGAATGCGAGGTACCTCTGGTAGCTGG
>JACPRR010000202.1 GCA_016189825.1 Chloroflexota bacterium | reverse complement strand
CGGTGATGCAGTCGTTACCGCCACCGAGCCCGGTGGTCTCAATATCGAGGAAGGCCACACGGTCGGAGAACTCCCGGTAGAACCTCCAGTGCTCGGCGCCCGGAAGAAGCTTTTCGAAGTAAGCGGCATCGCGCCTTCCCAGGGCATCCCTCGACCGCTCGATGTGCCCGTCGAGCAGCCGCAGGTGGCCGGTCGGCCTCAGGGGAGTCTTCCTGCGGAGATAGTCATCCCAGCATTCGATGCCGGACATCCAGAGCCTCTGCTCAATGGTACGGCCCACACCCGGAACGTGGAGGAATGTGCGCTTCAACATGAGTGTAACCGCGGCTTGCCCATGACATTGTGCCGGCCTTCTGGAAAGGAGGCAAGCGAGCCTGTAAGCCGAGTTCTGTAGTCCTTCGATGAAGGACCGGTGGCCATCCATCTAGCCCCGGCATTGCTGCCGGGATCAAGCGACCAACCCGAGGACCCTTGGGGCCGGGCGTCCCCATGCCCTCCTATTTGGTCTTGCTCCGGACGGGGTTTGCCAGGCCAGCCGGTCGCCCGGCTGCCGGTGAGCTCTTACCTCGCCTTTTCACCCTTGGTCCTTCCGTAGAAGGACCGGTATGTTTTCTGTTGCGCTATCCGTAGGGTCACCCCTCCTGGGCGTTACCCAGCGTCCTGCCCGGCGGAGCTCGGACTTTCCTCCCCGATACTGTACCGGGGCGGCCACCCGGCTCGCTTGCCCCCTTGCCGACATTATGCGGGAAGGCAGTGGTAGATGCAAGAAAGGGGCTGCTCCTACTGCACGGCGATATCGATGCTGCTTATCAGGATGTCCTGGGTCGGCCTGGACGGTGCGCCATCAGCGCCCATGGCGACCGGTGCGTTTGCTATTGCGTCAACGACGTCGAAGCCCCTGGTCACGATGCCGAATATCGTGTACTGCGGCGGCAAGGGATAGTCCTGGTGCACGATGAAGAACTGGCTGCCGTTGGTATTAGGACCGGAGTTGGCCATGGCGATAGTCCCTCGAACGTACTTCCGGGTAGCTGGCTCATCATTGAAGCGGTAGCCTGGTCCGCCGGTGCCGTCACCCCTGGGATCACCGCCCTGGATCATGAAGCCCTTGATGACCCGGTGGAACTTCACGCCATTGTAGAACCCATCCCTGGCCAGGAACACGAAGTTGTTCACGGTGATGGGGGCCTCCGAAGCAAAAAGCTCGACGACGATATCGCCCTTAGAGGTATGCAGTGTCGCCGTGTGCTTCTTGCTCTTATCGATAGTCATTTTCGGCGCCGAAGGGTACTGCTTCATCGTCGCTGCTCCAGTCGCTTTTGTTCCAGTCGTCGCTGCCGGGGTGGTGGCAGCGGGCTTACCACAGGCGGCAGCAACCACCCCTGCTGCCAGCATGACACCGAGAAGAGCCACAAGAATTCGTTTCACGCGATCTTCTCCCAAAATACGTTGCTTGATTGTACCGTCTGAGGCCCTGCCCCGCAAGACAGCTCCAGAGCGGTTGACACTGGGAGGGGCGCTTGCTACCCTATAGCGGTGCTGGCAGAGCACCCGCATGACTCGCTGAGCAGGTTGAAAGGCATACGCCCGTGACCCATGGACCCTCACGGAGGAGTCCCTCCACCGCATGGATTTTCCCCTGGGCGTTCCTGGCCTTTTGCCCGCTGTCGCTCCTGCTTTACGCCCTGCACGCCCCCGCAATACCGGTATTCATCATCACTTTCCTGGGAATCATCCCTGCCACCAGCCTCATAGCGAGGTCCACGAACGAACTGTCCCTGCGCACGTCCACCACCGTCGGCAGCCTGCTTAACGCCACCTTCGGCAACGCCATCGAGCTCTTCATCGCCATCTTCGCCATCCGCGCCGGTCTGGTCGAAATGGTGCAAGCTTCTATAAGCGGCTCGATCATCCTGAACATCCTGCTGCTCATCGGCGCCAGCATGCTCTTTGGCGGAATGAAACACCGCGAACAGCTTTTCAACAAGGAGTCCGCCGGGGTTGGCTCCACCATGCTCCTGATCGCCGTGGCCGGGCTATCCCTGCCCACGATCTACCAGATCGTGACCGGGAAGTCGGCCGGCGTAATGAGCCAGGCGGTATCGATAACGCTTGCCGCGACCTACATTTTCGGCCTGTTCTTCACCCTCTTCACCCACCGGCACCTGTTCGTAGCCAAACGAGAGGCTGGCGACGCAGGTCCGCGCTGGACCACGGGTCGAGCTTCATTGGTACTTTTGACATCGGTGGCGGTGGCTGCCATCGAATCAGAGGTGCTGGTCAACACGGTCGGTCCCCTCACCGGTACCATCAACCTCAGCGAAGCATTCATCGGGATGGTCATCATCGCCGTGATCACCAATGTCCCGGAACACATCGCCGCCATCTCTTTTGGACTTCGCGACAACATAACCCTATCGCTGGAAATCGGGATGAACTCCGCGATCCAGATCGCGCTGTTCGTGGCGCCGATACTTGTTTTTGTGAGCCCACTGGTGAGCGGGCAGCCCTTCACGCTGGCATTCAGCTCCTTCGAGCTCGTCGGGCTCGTTCTCGCGGTCGCTATCATCAACTTCATCGGCAGCGATGGAATATGCAACTGGCTTGAGGGTGTGCAGTTGGTCGCGGTGTATGCGATCATCGCCACCGCATTCTTCTTCATATAATTGAGACAGGGCAAGAGGGAACACGTCATGCCGGGGCAGATTATTTGCGCGCGTTGCGGAAAGGTCCTCTCCAATTGGGACCTCTCGCAGGGCCACGAATGCAGCCGCTTCTACTACGGGCGGTGGGAGATCAGGGAAGAGGAGTCCGTGCTGTGGGAGCCGGACAATCCAAATGCGCCTGAAGACATCGCCGGCGAAGCTGCCGGAGGGACCGGCGCCGAGGAACGCTTCGGGCTCAAGGAATGCCCCCGCTGCCACGAAACGTCCCTCGGGTTCAACACCATACTCTTGCTCTGGGAGTGTCTCAACAGGACATGCCAGGCCAGGGTGGCCAACGACGACATGGACCCGGGGGCTGCCGGCATCGTGAGCACCAAATAGAGCATGCCGGGAAGAGATGCAGGGAGACAGGAACATATGAGTATCATAGAAGTCCAAGACATCAAGAGGGATTTCGGCAAATTCACTGCCGTTGATGCGATCTCCTTTCAGGTGCAGGAAGGGGAGATCTTCGGGTTCCTCGGTCCCAATGGCGCGGGGAAGACCACCACCATCAACATGCTATGCACCCTGCTCCGCCCAACCTCGGGCCGGGCGAACGTGGCCGGGTTCGATGTCGCCACTCAGCGAGACGAAGTCCGCTCCTCTATCGGCCTCGTCTTCCAGGAGCCGACGCTCGATGAGTACCTCACCGCGGAGCAGAACCTGCGCTTCCATGCCTACGCCTACAATGTCCCCGGGGCGGAGCGCGAGAAACGCATCTCCCAGCTCTTGCAACTGGTCGACCTCTCCGACCGGCGCCGGAGCCAGGTGCGGACATTCTCCGGGGGCATGAAACGCAGGCTGGAAATAGCGCGCGGCCTCCTTCACGCCCCGCGCGTCCTCTTCCTGGACGAGCCAACACTGGGCCTCGACCCGCAGACGCGGCGCCACATCTGGGACCACATCGCGGCACTGCGCAAGGAACATCGCCTCACCATCTTCATGACCACTCACTATATGGATGAGGCTGAAAACTGCGACCGGATCGGGATCATAGACCAGGGGGGCATTATTGCACTGGATACACCGGACAGCCTCAAGGACGGTCTCGGCGGCGACCTGGTTACCCTCACCGCAAAAGACAACGAGGCAGCGGCCATGGAGTTGAAAGAGAAATTCGGCATCTCCCCGGCTTTGCAGAATGGCACGGTCACGTTCAGCGTTCCAAAAGGAGACCAGTTCCTGCCCAGGCTAGTGGGGAACTTCTCCACCCCTCTGCTCTCGCTCGGCGTGCACCGGCCTACCCTCGACGACGTGTTCCTCAAGCTTACCGGCAGGGCGATCCGGGACGAGGAAGCAGGGCTGAAAGACCAAATGAAACTAATGATGAAGACATTCCACGGCATGAGGAGATAGGCATGGAACGAACTTTTCGCGCGGCCTGGGTTGTCTGGTACCGGGAACTGCTCCGCTTCCTACAGGAGCGCAGCCGCACGATCTCCTCGTTCGTCGGCCCGCTGCTCTTCCTGGTAGTGTTCGGCGCCG
>JACPRR010000200.1 GCA_016189825.1 Chloroflexota bacterium | reverse complement strand
CATGACAGCCAACGGCCGGGGGCGAAGGGCGCACCCGGGGCCTGTTGCTGAAGGAGATTGCTTCGCGCAGTTTACCCTGAGCCCGCCGAAGGGCTCTGCAATGACGAAGCTAGCTGCACGGCGGCGACTGTGCTCGGACAGCACGTAGAGAGGCGGTTATTCTCATACATCGTGGTGTGCGCCGCAGGCGCATGATTGATTCCGACGGCGCGCCGCCTGAGGCCTGCCGCAGGCGGCTCAGGACACCTTCTTCACCCTCAGCGTCAGCCCTTCCTGCCCCACCACCTCCACAGGAGCCCCTTTGTCCACAACCCCTTCGACCGACCGCGCGTGCCAGAGCTCCCCGCGCACCCTCACCGCGCCTTCCGGGTGCAAGCTGGTCTCAGCCCTGCCCCGCGACCCCACCATCGACTCCAGGTCTGCTACTGGCTCCCGGTCAAGCGCCCGCGTGCCCATGGCGTAGGTGAAGGCGTCCCAGGCCACCAGGGCCGCGCCCAGCGCGGCGATCCACGGCCAGGCTATGTTGATCCCGAGCGCGGGGAACGCCCAGATGTACACCATGACAAGCCCGACGAGCTGGAGCAGCGTGGCCAGGACTGAAAGCCACAGCCTGGCGCGCTTCGAGTAGCGTGGCTTCTTCTTCCAGCCCCCGGTATCCCCGCTTTGCGGCATGCCTAACTCTACACCCGGGAACGACGCGCGCTCAAACTTCTGGGGAAGGAAGCGTCCGCGAAACAGAGAGACCAACAGGGATGAATTCGTCATACCGGCCCTTCGGCGCCACGGTTCCTGAGGCCCTCGACGGATGGTTCCTGAGCCTGTCGAAGGACGGTCCCTGAGGCGGCCCCTGAGGCTCTCGAAGGGCTCGAAGGGCGTGGCCCTTCAGGATAAACTGCAGCCGGCATCCAGGCAACCCAATATCCCGGGCTTTCTGGATTCCGGCTCGGGGGCCGGAATGACGTTTCGCGGGAGGCTCGAAAGGTGGTGGGACAATAGTGGTGAGATAATAGAGGTAAAGAGGGCAGGATAGTGCCTTGGCGGGGTGAATTAGTACGTAGCTGCAAAAATCGCCGTTACGAAGGAGAGATTCCTCGACAGGCTCGGAATGACATGTTTGTCACCCTGAGCGAAGTCGAAGGGTCTCTCCCGCAAGTTACGCGAACTCTTGCAGCTAAGCGTCAGGCCACGTGGCCCCCATGAAAACCAACAGGGTTGCCGACAGAATATCCAAATGGAAGCAGAGCGCTGGACAAAAGCGCTTGGTCCTCGCCGGCTTACGCATGGCCACGCTTTCGCTCGCGCTCATCGAGCTGGCGTTCGACCCCCCGGAATCCTCTTACTTGTCACCCGCTGTCATCGCCGCCGTCGCCATAATATATTCAGGATTCAAGCTGGTCCACCCGCTGCGATGGTACACCTCGCCGCTGCCGCGCCGGGTCCTCCATTCCGCTGACATCCTGGTAAGCGCTGTCCTCTTGCTGGCCCCCAGGCTGATGCACACCTCGTTCGCGCTGTACTCCCTGAACCCGGTAGTCGTTTCGGCCATGCTGTTCCGTCCCCGCGCCACTGTGCTTACCGCCGGCGCTACCGCAGCTTACTACGCTGCGAATTTCTTCAGCTTCCCGCTGGCCGATTCAATGCAAAACCTGTCCAGCATGTTCGCCTCTTACGTTGTGGCGCTTGGCCTGGCGGCAGTGCTTCCCTACGCCGTCAATTTCGATACCAGGCGCCGCATAGAATCCGGGGCAATTTCCGGGGAACGGCTCAGGCTGGGCCGCGAAATCCACGACGGCGTCTGCCAGGCGATATACGGCCTGCGATTGGAATTGCACCTGCTTCGCCGTGAGGCCGGCCACAGGAGGCGAATCGAAAGCAGGCTGGGACATGTCGAGGCGCTGCTGGACGTAGCTGAAAGCGAGGCGCGGGGTTCCATAGCGCTGCTGCGCTCGTTCAGGAATGGCGAACCACTGTTGACGCAGATAGACAGGAGTCTCAAACGCCTGGGGAGTGAGACCGGCATCAGGTGCCGGTTGGAGGCGGATGGGGAACCGGACATTGACGAGGTGGTGAAGCTCGAGGTAGTGACCATCACCGAAGAAGCGCTCAGGAACGTCGCCAGGCATTCCGGGGCCAGGCAGGTTGCGGTGAGGGCGCGATCGGTCAACGGTCATCTGCGGGTATGCATCGCCGACGACGGCCGTGGCATGGCTGGCGCCGGCCTGAAGGAAGGCCACGGTCTGACGGTTATGAAAGAGCGCGCAGAATCAGTGGGGGGGAACTTAAACGTAGCCAGTGTTCCCGGGCAGGGCACGGAGATACGGGTGGAAGTCCCGCGAAAATGGTTTCCCGAGATCCAAACAGCAAGACAATAGGCGTCCTCGTCGCCGACGACCATCCGGTGGTGCGCCAGGGCCTGCGCGCCGTCTTGAGCGCGGAACCGGGCATCAAGGTCCTCGGAGAAGCCAGCGACGGTTTCCAGGCAGCGGACATGGCAGCCCGGCTCAAGCCGGACGTCGTCATCATGGATATCTACATGCCCCTCTGCGATGGTCTGAAGTCGATGATAAGCATCAAGTCGAAGCTGCCCGAGGTCAAGGTGCTGCTGCTCACCGTCTCAGACCGGGAAGACGACCTGCTTCAGGCACTGCGCTTCGGGGCGGACGGCTACACCCTGAAAACGGGGAATGTCGCCGGGGTCGTTGAAGCGGTGAGGAAGATCGCCCGCGGAGAAGCGACCCTGCCTCCCCAACTCGCCGGGGAGCTGGTAAAGGACATACTGGCGAAACAGGGCAGCTTCGGGCTGAGCGCCCGCGAAAAAGAGATACTGGGGTTGCTCGGTGACGGCCTGACCAATTCAGATATCGCCCAGCGTCTCGTGCTCAGCCAGAAAACAGTCAGCACCTATATTTACCGCCTATTGCAGAAGCTGCACCTGCACAATCGGGGAGAAGCAATCGCTTACTCCGTTCGACACGTGAAGCATTCCGAGCCGTTCTAAGAGGGGTTAGTCGATTTTGCCCTCTCCCCGCTGGGGAGAGGGATTCTGGGAGAGGGGATCGAACTACCGGCTCCGCACTTCGGGGGGGGAAATGCCCGGTCACCCTCTCCCTACCCTCGCCCTCGTAGGGAGAGGTTTCATAGGACGGGCGAGAGGCCAGGTTGGGAAACTGCCACATCTATCAGCCCTGTCGCAATCCGCCCCGTAGCGGCGCGGCATGCCGCGCCCAGGGACGCCGGATCGGCGCCAGACCGGGAAATCCCACAGCAGATAGCAACAGATTACCGGTGTCTATGGCATCAGGCATGGCGGATTCCGACGGAGCGCCGTCGGAGGTCATGTTTTCAGACAGCCTTCGCCACCAAGCACATAAGGCCCTCGTGAGACCAATATGCTTCATGCGCGCCCCGGCGCT
>JACPRR010000194.1 GCA_016189825.1 Chloroflexota bacterium | reverse complement strand
GTCTCCAACAACTACAGCGAATGGCCCCTTGACAAGAAGTTCGGCATCGAAGAGGAAAGGGCAGCCGGATTGCTGTCGGAAGCACGCGACGCAGGTTTGCGTCCAGCAGGCATCGCCTTCCATCCCGGTTCACAGTGCGTCGGCACACGGGGCTGGTCCGAGGGCCTGGACCAGTGCACGCGCGTATGGGAGCAGGCGGCATCCGGAGGCATTCCCCTTCGCTCGATAAACATGGGTGGCGGCTTTCCCAGCGAGTACTTGAAGCCAGTGCCCACCGTCCAGGATATTTCGCGGGCTGTGCATCCCGCGCTCGACAGACTTTTTCCCGCCGGTACTGAGTTGCTGCTTGAGCCGGGGCGCGGGCTCGTTGGCGAGGCCGGGGTCCTGGTGACAACGGTGATCGCGAAGGCCGATCGGGAGGGCAAGCGCTGGCTCTACCTTGACGCGGGCGTGTTCAATGGCCTGATGGAATCCATCGGAGGCATCCACTATCCGCTGCTGGTATCGAAGTCCGGCGAGACCACTCCCCACACCGTTGCCGGGCCCTCATGCGACAGCATGGACGTCCTCCCGGGAGAGGTCGATCTGCCAGATCTGGAGATCGGAGACCGCGTTTACATCATGTCGGCCGGCGCATACACCACTGCGTACGCATCACGTTTCGATGGCATACCCATTCCCAGGGTAATTCTCGTTTGAGGTTGCCGCCAAACATGTCCGCTGTTCCATTCACTGAGAGCGACCCTTTTTCCCCCATACGCTATGGGTATTCCCTCAAGGAGATGCTGTACTCCCATAAGGGGCCGTTCGGGGAGATCGCCATAGCCGACCACGAGTACTTCGGTCGCATGTTGATATTGGACGGCGTGGTCCAGCTCACCGAGCGCGACGAGCACTACTACCACGAAATGCTGGCGCACGTCCCGCTATTCACCCATCCCAAGCCCGAGGACATCCTGATTATCGGGGGCGGCGACGGCGGCACTTTGAGGGAGGTGCTTAAGCACGATACCGTTCGCCTGGCGACGCTGGCGGAAATCGACGGAGGCGTCATCGAAGTAGCGCAACGCTTTTTGCCCACGCTTGCGAGCGGATTCTCCGATCCACGAGCGCACGTCGAAATTACAGATGGGGCGAAGCATGTCGCTACAATGCGGGATGCCTACGATATCATCCTCGTCGACTGCACTGACCCGGTCGGCCCGGCCCTGTCACTCTTCTCAGAAAAGTTCTTCGCAGATGCCTGTGCGGCGCTTCGCGCCGGCGGCATATTCGTGGCCCAAACGGAGTCGCTGCATTTTCACCTCGACTTCGTCCGTGATGTCCAGAGTAAACTGGGACGCCACTTCGCATTCGCCGACGTCTATACTGTCCCCATCGCAACTTATGCCGGCAATTGGTGGACCTTTTCCATTGGCTCGAAGAGCACCAACCCTCGCAAGGCCGGGTTTCGGCGTAGCCGCTCAATGCCAGCCAAGTACTATGCCCCGGACGTCCACAAGGGCGCGTTCCTCCCTCCGAGCCTGTGCCGCCGTCTGCTGCTGGATGGCCAGCAGTCCCCGCCTGCTCATTGACCACGCTTGGTACACTTTGCTAGAATCCCCCATAAAGTCCATCGTCTTGGTGGTGAATCGATGAAAAGAACCATCTATTTGGATCACGCGGCGACAACGCCTGTGCACCCCAAGGTCCTTGAAGCGATGCTCCCCTACTTCTCGGAGCAGTTCGGCAATCCGTCGACGATTTACGGACTGGGCCAGGAAGCCCGCAAGGCGGTGGAGGATGCCCGTTCTACTGTCGCCGATATCCTCGGCTGCAAGCCCAAGGAAGTCATCTTCACCAGCGGCGGCACCGAGTCCGACAACGCGGCGATCAAAGGCGCAGCCTTCGCCCTCAAGGACAAGGGAAACCACATCGTGACCTCCTCCGTGGAGCACCATGCGGTCCTGGAGACCTGCCATCAATTGGAGGACTACGGGTTCGAGACCACCCTCCTCCGGGTTGACTGCACTGGCATCGTCACCCCCGGGGCTGTCGCTGCCGCGATCACACCGCGCACAACCGTCATCAGCATTATGCTCGCGAACAACGAGGTCGGCACGATCGAGCCCATCGCCGAAATCGCCGCGATGCTCAGAACAAGCCATCCCGGCCGAATCGTCTTCCACACCGATGCGGTTCAAGGCGGCGGATCACTGGACATAAATGTTGAGCGACTCGGCGTCGACATGCTCTCCCTTTCGGCCCATAAGTTCTACGGCCCAAAGGGCGTTGGCATCCTTTATGTAAAACAGGGCACCCCATTCTCGCCGCAGCAGAAAGGAGGAGCCCAGGAGATGAACCGGCGCGCGGGCACTGAGAACGTGCCGGGCATAGTCGGCGCCGCGGCCGCGCTCAGACTGGCGACTGAAAACCGGGAAGCCAATAACGCGACCTGCCGCCGGTTGCGGGACTGCTTCATCGCTGGAGTCGAGGCGAGGATCCCGGATGTCCAGCTCACCGGCCACCCCGAGATGCGTCTGCCCAACAACGCCAGTTTCTGCTTTATGTACGTCGAGGGAGAGGCAATACTGCTCCACCTTGACTTCGCCAATATCGCCGCCACCAGCGGCTCGGCATGCACCTCAGGGTCTCTTGACCCCTCGCACTGTCTCCTTGCCATGGGCGTGCCCCACGACATCGCCCACGGGAGTGTCCGCTTTACCTTCGGCCACGAAAACACCGAGGCCGAGGTCGACGAAGTGCTCAACGTCCTGACGCAGATCGTAGAGCGGCTTCGCGCGATGTCGCCCGTGGGCAGGGCCAGGAAAAAGTCTGCATAGGTCCATTTCTGCGCGCCATCGCGGAAGATTTCTCCTTTTCTACGCGACTAGGCAATATGGCCCCCTTCTGGATTCTTGACAGCCCTTTCGGCCGCGCATAAGATACCTGTGGCGGCCGTGCTAGGCGGGGAACTAGCGGTGCCCTGCACCCGCAATCCGCTATAGCGGGGCTGAATCCCTGTTCGAGATCTGTGTCTCCACATACCGCTCTGTCCATCGGCGATGAGGGCTGGGTCCTGCGCGGCAGAGTGCTATGAACCCCGTCAGGTCCGGAAGGAAGCAGCGGTAAATAGAGAGCTCTGGGTGCCGCAGGGTTTCCTGGCAGGAGCCAACGGGCAGAGTAGGCCGTAGAGACACGGGTCGACAACGGGTGCACGGCCGCTTTCTCCGAACAGAGGGCGAGCCCCGGCAACGTCCTCAGGGAACGCGCGCCAACCCCTACGGAAAAGCGAGGCGCTATCCGATAGTTGCTCAAAAGACCAGGTTAACCAGAATCGACCCGGACGATACCGTCCGCGTCTCAAGGAACATTGAGCGCGCCAAGAGCCTGCTCAACCGTATGGGCGCCTCACCCAAGAAAGCGCTCGGGCAGAACTTCCTCGTTGACGAAGGCGTGCTGGGTGTAATACTTGAAGCGGCACAGCTCTCCCGGGACGACACCGTCGTCGAGATCGGCCCGGGGCTTGGCGTGCTCACACGGGCGCTTGCGGAGCGGACCAAGAAGGTTATCGCCGTCGAACTGGATGATGCCCTGGCCTCCATGCTTGAGCGGTCGTTAGGAAACTGGCCCAACGTGAGCATCGTCCGCGGCGACATCCTGCGCATCGAGCCATGGAAAGAGCTGCCGCCCGGCAGCCACTACAAAGTGGTATCGAACCTTCCTTACAACATTGCCTCGCCCACGCTGAGGCGCTTCCTCTCGGCGCCCACAAAACCCTCGTTGGTCGTCATAATGACCCAACGGGAAGTGGCTCAGGAGATCGCGGCGCCGCCGGACAAGATGCGGCTCCTCAGCGTGATGGTCCAATTCTACGCCCGCGCCGAGATCGTCGCCGAGGTCCCCCCACAGAGGATCTCCCCACCGCCCAAGGTGACCTCGGCCATCGTCCGTCTGAAACCGTACGAGACGCCGCAGGTGGAAGTCCTTGACCCCGAGGCCTTCTTCGCCTTCGTCGCCGATGGGTTTGCACAGCCCAGAAAGCAGCTATCGAACTCACTTGCCCACGGGCTTCGAGTTTCGCCTGCCCAGGCAGGCGAATGGCTATCTCGCGCAGGCATCGACCCTCATCGACGTGCTGAAACAGTCACGCTGAGGGAATGGGCCATGCTGTGGGACGTTGTTTCTCAGTCCAACGAGGCCCTGGCATGATCGTGCTGCGCGCCCCGGCCAAGCTTAACCTCACGCTTGAAGTGCTCGGCAAAAGGCCCGACGGCTACCACGAAGTCCGCAGCCTCATGCAGGCCATCGACCTTTTTGACCTGCTCACTTTCGAGCCGGGCAACGGCATCTCCCTGGCATGCAAAGACCCCAGGCTTGCCAGCGAAGACAACCTCGTTCTGCGGGCCGCGCGCCTGCTCGATCGCCACACCCGGTCTGGCAAAGGGGCTCGCATTACCCTCGAAAAGGTAATCCCCACCGGCGCGGGGTTGGGCGGCGGCAGCAGCGACGCGGCTGCCACCATCGCGGGCCTGGACGAGCTATGGGCTCTCGGACTATCCAGTGAGCGGATGGCCGACATTGGCGCGGAATTGGGATCAGACGTCCCGTTCTTCGTATATGGCGGCACTGCGATCGCCGCAGGCAGGGGCGAGAAGATAACACCCCTGTCTGTCGCACTGGACTACTGGCCGGTGCTCCTGTTCCCTCCGCTCCCAGAGCTGAAGGCGAAGACTGCGACGCTCTATGCCTCGCTGCGCCCGGAGGCATTCACCCACGGGCAATTCCTGCAGGCTGCCCTCATGAGCGTTACCGGGTGCCGGCCATTGCCTGCGGACATGCTTTACAACGTCTTCGATGGAGCGGCGCGGGTGGCGTTTCCCGGCCTCGCCAGCTTCTGGAGCAAAGCTGAGGGAGCCGCCGGCCTCCGCTTCCATCTCGCCGGCTCTGGTCCTACTCTCTTCGCCTGGTGCTCACAGAAAGAGGAAGCATCCGAAGTCTGCGCCCGCCTCAGGAAGCGGGGCCTTCATCCGTGCCTGACCCGCACGCTCTCGCGGCAGTGCCAGGCATAGTACTTAGTTGCACGGCTAAGCGTAATGGGCTCGCCTCTCCCCCCGGGGAGAGGACTAAGGAGAGGGGGCTTCTTGCCGCCAATGCTAGCCAGTCACCCTACCCTCTCCCTCGAAGGGAGAGGGAGAGCTGTTCCCGCCGCAACCATTACGCGAAATAATACAAGCAGGTACTAGGAAGGATAAGGGAAGGGCCGAAGAGGAGTAGTGCTTCAGCGGGCTGCGCCGGCCGCGCGGATCCACTCGCATTTCACTGCCGCGGTGGTACCGAAGCCCCCGAGCCTGCGCAGGAGAGCGCCCTCAAGCTTCGGCCATGTATGCCAGCCAACAGGATAGCCCGAACAGCTTGCCGCCGGCGCGTTGCTGAGGTTGCCGGCGGGCTCCACACGAGGCAGCCCGGCAGGGACAAAGCCATATCGCTCCAACTCATACCTGGCGTGCGTGGACACCTTGGGAACTATCCACCTTCGTACATGTACCAGCGCCCCGGCGCCCATTACCTGACGGCCGGGGAACGCGCGTCGGTGGAAGTCGCAGCCGCACGTGGACGCCCTGCCTTCGTCTTCGCACCGGCTAGGAAGCACGAACGACAACGCAAACAGGGCAAGTCCAAAGACGCCGCTCAGAAGCGGCTCCGGGAAAGCCAGCAGGCCGACCGCCACGATCCTCATTGTACGGCGGTTCAGCAGGAGTCGGCGGTTGATAACCAATGATGCCCCTCTTTCGCGCCCGGACGAACGCTGTCTGACCGGACTCAACAAACGCGGCTATTATATCGCCAACTTCCAGGCTGTCAAGTGGTCCCGCGCCCCCGCCGCACACCCTCGGCAACCACCCTCCCCATTTTCGCACGCACCGACCGCATGCTATGAGCAACCTGATACCACGCTCCCCGGGATAATGGTTGTAAAGTATACAGCGCCTCCCCATGGCGAGAATTCATGAATTATTTTGCACCCGTCGAAGCCTACCCATTTTCATGACCAGAGCCGACACGAAAAGCGATGCTTGGCTAACATCTCACCGTCCTGTACAATCTCGCATGCAGCACGGCGGACATGGGGCGCCATGAAGACCATCGTGATCGCCGGCGCGGCCAGCGGCGTCGGCAAGACGACCATAGCCGTCGGGCTCATGGCCGCGCTGGCAGGCCGGGGCCTGAAAGTTCAACCATTCAAGGCCGGGCCCGACTACATCGACCCCAGTCACCATACCAGGGCCACGGGAACCTTCTCCCGAAACCTGGACACCTGGCTCCTGCCCGGACAGGCAGTGGTGGAACTCTTTGTCCGCGCCCAAAATGGCAGGGACATTGGAGTCATCGAGGGCGTCATGGGGCTATTCGATGGCTCCTCACCGCTCAGCAATGAGGGCAGCACCGCGGAGATAGCGGAGATGCTCGGGGCGCCGGTACTGTTGGTCCTGGACGCATCGGGCACGTGCCGCAGCCTCGGTGCGATGGTCAAGGGCTATGCCGGCTTTGCTCCTCAGCTTCACCTGGCGGGAGTTATCCTCAATAACATAGGAAGCGAAAACCATTTTTCGCTGTGCAAGCAGGCGATCGAGGGTTCGACCGGTGTACCCGCGCTCGGGTACCTGCCGAAGCGGCAGGACCTTGCACAGCCAGAGAGGCATCTCGGGCTGGTGCCCGCCGCCGAAAAGCCTGCGACTCAAGAGTACCTGGACCAGCTCGCCGCCCAGTGCCAGGCTACCATGGTCATCGAGCGCATTCTCGCGCTGGCAGAACATACCAGCCCCGGGACAACGGAGTTGCCATCAATATTTCCTGATCATCCCCTGCCGGCCATGGCCACAATTGCCATTGCCCGGGACATGGCATTCAGCTTCTACTACCAGGACGGTCTCGACCTACTTGCCGCCTGGGGCGCAGAGCTGGCCCCCTTCAGCCCGCTCGACGATGGCGCCTTGCCGGCAGGGACGAATGGATTGTATTTGGGCGGCGGCTTCCCGGAGCTGTACGCCGACAGGCTGGAGGCAAACGTATCGATGAGGCGCGCCGTGCTGGACGCGGCACAGGCGGGCATGCCAGTCTACGCGGAATGCGGAGGTCTGATGTACCTTGGGAGGTCGGTCCGGGACTTCCATGGAACCCTCCGCCGGATGGCTGGAGTCATTCCGGCGTCCAGCCGCATTGACAGGCCGGCCCTGAACCTGGGGTATCGCACCGTGACTGCGCTGACGGACGGTCCCCTGCTGGAGAAGGGAGAGACCGTCCGCGGACACGAGTTCCATTGGTCTGTCCTGGAGGACAGCCCCGGCGGCAACGCCTACGAGATCGCCGGTAGGGGACGTAGCATTGAGGGCTTTACGGTGAAGAATACACTCGCCTCCTACGTCCATCTCCACATCGGTAGCCGGCCCGCAATGGCAAGGCGGTTCATCAGAAACTGCCGGCTGTTCCGGGAAGGTCGCCTCTAACCGGGCTAGCTCATGCCCGGATGTCCCTGGGCACGTCACACGGAGACCGCGGCATAGCGAATATGCTTGGCAGCGTGATCAGGGTTACCAGCGCCGCGCCAATGAAGACGTACCGGAATCCCAGAAGCAGGTTGCCGGAAAGATCGAGCACCAGCGCCGCAACCGCAATGCCGACTGCCTGTCCGGCTTTCCTGAAGGTGCTCCTGACACCGGTGATAGTCGCAATCCGATCGGGCATTAGCTCGATGCAGGCGTTGTTGGCCGCCGGCGAAGAAATACCGTGACCAAGTCCCGTGAAAACCACGCCTGTAATCATGACCGCTGCCC
>JACPRR010000192.1 GCA_016189825.1 Chloroflexota bacterium | reverse complement strand
CCATAGGGATGCAACATCATTTAGTTCGTTTGTATTAGCTTCTTCGATGTTTCACAAGCTCCGCGTAGATCGTCAGTTCCGGCACGCCGGTAGCAGCCGGGAAGTCGACCCCCGGACCAAGACCCACCAACGCGGGAACGCCCGCAATCATCAGGCCTACGTAGGCATCGCTCGAGATCTTGAGCACGTCAGCAAGCATCTTCGACCTCTTATTGGTGTCCGTCTCCGACGCTGCCGCCGCCACCATTTGCTCCACCTCGGGAAACGCCTTGCCAAGCATCGCCATGGTGCTGTTATATGTCACGTAGGTCTGGAAAAGCTGCGTGGGGTCGGGACGACCACTAACCTTCATGACGATCACCGTTCCTCGGAGGTTAGGAAACCTTATCGTGTTGAACGTCGGCGCCACAGAGGGTAGGTCCGTGGGGATCAGGTCGACTGATACTCCCACCTTCTGCCAGTAGGAAGCTACGATTTCAGCGAGCTTGGGCAAGAACGGGGCCCCGGGCATGGGGAAGGAGTAGAACTTGATATTCTTGCTCGACGCAAACCGGTCAGGGTAGCCAGCCTCCTTGAGCAACTGAGTCGCCCGTTGAGCATCATACTTGTTGTAGGCGTTCTTCGCCTGCTCCCGCCAGTAGTTGAGATCAATGCCGACAGTGTCTTCGGTCATGAAGCCCGGCAGACCGGGGGTGGCCTGGCTATAAAACAGGGTCTTGATAATCTCATCCCTGTTTATGGCGAGCGAAAGGGCTTGCCGTACCTTCATGTCGGCCAGGGGCGTGCCCGCCACATCCGGCTCGTATGCCCCCTTCAGCAGGATGACTGCCTGCTGGCTCGACAGGACGTTGGTCCTGAGGCCTGACTGCGCTATCTGCTGCCCCCCATCCTGGCTGACCCCGATGATATCCAACTGGCCGACCTTCAACATCGCTATCGCGGTAGTTTCTTCAGGCACCAGGACCGTGGTGAGGTTCTTGAACGCTGGGGCCTGCCGCCAATGCTTGTCAAGAGCCTCGTACTTGATGGAGTCCCCGGGAACACGGCTGACAAACTTGAATGGGCCGCTCCCGATGGGGTGGGCATTGAAGTACTCCATGCCGTTCTTCTCAATATAGTTCTTGGGCTGCACCCACCCCTGGGCCGGATAGTACCAGGCGACAGAGAGTGGAAGCAGAGGCTGGGGGCCTTTGGTGTAGACACGGACGGTGTAATCGTCGACCATGTCGACACGGTCAACGGTATTTCTGATCAGCGCCGCCTGAGCATCCTTCGACATGTATCGTTCGAAAGTGAATTTCACGTCCCTGCCAGTGAGATCGTCCCCGTTGTGGAACTTGATCCCCTTGTGGATGCGGAATACCCACGACAATCCGTCTGAAGCCATCTCCCAACTATCTGCTACGCCCGCAACCACCTTCTTGCCATCCAATCTGAGAAGGCTGTCGACCATCGGCGAGTCCAGCAGCCCGCCTAGAGAGCTGGTGCCTTTGATCGGATCGAAAGTCTCGGCATCGAATGAGTTCAGGCCGAGTCTCAGGTCGCCATAGGGGCCGGCCGGCGCAGGCGCCGCTGACGAACTTGTGGGGACGCTCGTTGCTTTAGTCGGAGACGTCGGCTGTACCGTGGGACCAGGCGCCGCCCTGGAGCATGCAGAGAGAACAAGGGCGCCGCATAAGCCCAATGCTGCCAGGAAACCCACCAACCTTGAGGTTCTCATTTCTTCCTCCTCCATACCCGGCAATCCGCGAGACGCGACACCAGCGGTCCCTGTCTGGGCACGCCCGACGTGTGCCGTGTTGTCTAGCGGCGTAGCTTATTCCTGTTGTCGCGCGATGTCAAGTCCCCTTACAGTTTACGAAAGGGAGTGTTCCGTCCTGGCAATAATCTCATCCTGGACCTCAGGCACAAGCTCTACGAAGTAAGCGCTGTAGCCGGCCACCCTTACCAGGAGGTCTCTATGTCGCTCAGGGTGTTCCCTTGCGTCAAGCAACTCCTCTCGCGGGATAAGATTGAACTGGATGTGATAGCCCCCACGGTCAAAATAGGTCTTGATCAGACCGATGAACTTCTGAGTATTCTCTGGAGTTTTCAAGCCGGCGGGGTTGATCTTCAGATTGAACAGGGCACTGGCATTCAACTCCGTATGGTTTACCTTGGAAGCGGAGCAAATCACTGCCGTAGGACCTTTTACATCCGCGCCGCGCATCGGTGACAGCGCGCCATCGGCCAGAGGCTCTCCTGCCTTCCTGCCATCGGGCAAGGCCCCCACCACCTTGCCCTGCGCGTAGTGTTGGGTTGCTCCACCTTTCGCAGTCCTTACCGGAAACCCATGAATCGATTGCTCTTGATGTACCCTCCGTTGCGCCCACAAAGAGAGGTCATCGAATATGCCGTCGACATAGTCGTCGTCATTACCGTACTTGGGCGCCGCCAGGCACATCCGGCGGATGTCTTCATTCCCATCCCCTTCGAAGTTCGCCTTGATCGCCCCCAGGAGCCGGTCCATACTTATCCTCTTGTCCTCAAAGACCAGCTTCTTTATGGCCACCAGCGAGTCGGCGACATTCTGGTCTCCCCTCCATTGCAAACCCCAGGCAAGCTGTGGGTAACGGGCTCCCCCTTGCCACAAGGACAGCCCCTTTTCAATGCAATCATCATACAAGGCAGAGGCAAAGGGAAGATCGTAATTGCGCCTGCGCACTCCCTTCAGCAGGTGGTCTTTCTGCACCACCAGCGCCAGGAAATACTCAAACTGCTTCTTAAGCGCGCCGTATAGCTGGTCGAACGACTGGAAATCGCTCGCATCTCCCGTCGCCAGGCCTATCCGCTTCCCGGTCCTGGGGTCAACGCCATTATTCAGCGTTACCTCGAGGACCTTACACAGGTTCATGACCTCGAAATCATCCACCCCAACGGCATGGCCTATGAGCGGGAGCACACAGCAGTTGGCCACCCAGTCCCTCGCTGTGCGCAAAGGTATGCCGCATCCGACGAGGTTCAGCAGCACCGCCTGGTCATTGAGGAACGCCGGTACTCCATCGCCCCTCTCCAAGTTCACTTCAGCCGCCTTCATCCACAGTTCCTGGGGAGTTCCCTTATGGCACCGCAAATAAAGAGGAGGTTGTGCCGTCTTGAGTTGCCGCGCGACCTCAAGCAGCAGGTAGGTGAGCTCATTGGTGGCATCTTCGCCGTTTTCGTCAACACCCCCGATGGTTACGTCCTGGAATTGAGAGCTCATGGCCTGCTCCCTTACCCCGGTCCCTTTGATGTGTTCCCTTTCCGTGAACTTGACCCACAGGCAGCCAAGAAGTTCAGCCGCTTCCTGCCGGGTCATCCGCCCGTCCTTCAAGTCCTGTTCGTACACCGGATACAGGTACTGGTCCATCCTGCCCGGGGTTTCCAGGTCACTGGCGCTTTCCAGGTTGACAGCCAGGTGGACAAACCAGAAGCTTTGTATTGCCTCGTAGAAGCTGCGGGCAGGGGTTTCCGGTACCTGCCGGCAAATGCGGGCAATCTTCTCCAGTTCCGCCTTTCTGACCGCGTCAAGCTCTTTGCTCGCCATCTGCTGCGCCAGTTCGGCATGCCGGCGAGCATATGTGACCACGGCTTCACAACATATGATCGCCGCCTGAAGGAAGTAGTGCCGTTCAACATCCCTCTCGTCGGAAAACGTTAGCTCCTGAAGCCTTCTTCTGGCGTCAGCGATGACGCCGTTGAGACCCTTATTGATAACCTTCTCGTAGTCCACCAGCCTGGCCCCTGTTGGCCTCTGCTCGTTTGCCATGACGACCCTTGCTTCTCGGAGGGCATCGATCTTGTCTCCGAGCACCTGGTGCTCCAACCTGGTCGCAGCGCTTATCGTCGATCTGCTCTGCCAGTATGTCGCATCCTGCAGCAGGCTCTCCCTTTCGGCTTCAGTCGACTCGACTATCCCGGCCCCTGGACCACCCGGTTTGCCACCACCGAACATCTCAAACACATCCTCCGGCCTGTGTTCCACGCTGAGACCGGCGCCTCGAACGTACTTGGTCTGAGAGCCTACCACAAGCTCCCCCTCTCTAATGACGACCGGGAGACCTTCCATGATTCTCTTGAAGACCAGGGCCCTCCTTGTGATGAGCGGCTCACCTTCACTTTGTTTCCATGCCTCGGTGACCAGGCGGCTCCTTTCGGCGCAGACATGCGTGACAGCTTTCAGATACTCCTCTCTGCGCCTTTTCACCCTGTCGGTGAGAGCCACTACTTCCTCTACCCGGTTGGCTGCTGCGGTAATCATCTTACGGACCTCCTGTCGATCAATGCCGAATCTAGCACCGTGGGCAGCCGATGTCAACTGTTCCCATTTGCAGTAGCCCCCATTTGCCCGCTTTTGCCGCTTGTACTACACTTGTGCCCGCATGTCCATCGGAACAGGGATCACCCCGGATCGGCGGGGCTCACGGGCAGGGGAGGAAGCCGCCTATTCAGGCCAGCACAAACGTGTCCTCGGCCTGCCTCTTCCGTGGTTTCTCACCGCCGTTGCCACCCTCCTGCTTTGTATTTACACGGCTTTCCCCTACACGTTCGGCGTCTTCTTCAAACCCATTTCCGAGCAGTTGCACTGGAGCCGGGGCGCATTCTCCGGATCATACGCGGTGCGTTCCGTGTTTGCCGGCCTGG
>JACPRR010000199.1 GCA_016189825.1 Chloroflexota bacterium | reverse complement strand
GGCGAGATGAGCCCGGAGCAGCTATGGAACACCACAATGAACCCGGAGACCCGGACCATGCTCCAGGTGAACATAGAGGACTCGATAAAGGCAAACATCGCCTTCCAGGAGCTGATGGGCGGCGATGTTACCCCGCGCAAGCAGTTCATCCAGGCCCACGCCCTCAACGTGAAGAACCTGGACATCTAGCGCCCCGAGCCTGACGAACGTTCCCTGGCCCACGCCGATAGTACGAAAGCGCCCTTTTCGGGCTGTGCGAAATCGTCTTTGAAGACGTCGGGCCGAGTGGCCCGACCCGTTCGGGACCGAAGCAATCCGCGCCACCCCTCCATATACGGATTGCTTCATTTCGGCAGGCTCAGGGCAGGCTATTTCTTCGGTCGCGCTTCGAAGTCTCTGAATGACGGATTGGCTGGACACACACGCCCCCGATGCGGACAATAGAAAATGTGGTGCCAAGACTCTGATTATGGCGCATTTTCCCGTTCAAATCCTGCCCTCACCGTAGAAGTTGAGTCTGGGACAGGCTCCATGTCGCGCCGCCACGGTCCGCATGAGAGATACTTCGAGGGAGAGGAGATCGCTATTACGCTGAGTCGAGCAAGCTAATACTACGAGGCCCAGTTCTCGGCGCGAGTGGAGTACGGCCAGGGGCCTTCGGTCACCATGAAAGGCAGTGGATGTTCCATCATGGCGTGGACCTCATCGGGAATGACCGAGGAGGGAAGCGTGACTTCCATCTCCATCTCGCAAAGCTCTTCCAGGAGGTCCTGGGTCATGTCCGTATCGAAACGATTTGGCTCAAACATCGGGAATCACCTTTTGCCTTTTTGTCACCTACTAAGAACGCGTTAACATCGAGCTATTACGCACAGGCAGGGACGCGTGCCACCGTTGAGATTGATCATCATTTGAGCCGTTTGTGTCAGTACTGCTTTATTCCCTCGAACTCGTCTTCGATGACGTCCGGATCGGGAGCCTTCAGCTCTTCCTGCGCCTGCCGGGCCAGCCGGACCAGGGAGCACATGCGGGTATACTGGTGCATGGCTGCCGCGGCATCTTTCCCCCGCAGGTTGCCGCTCATGTAGAGCTTCTCCATCTCCTGTACCGAGGATGCGCCCATCCTCGCCGCCAGCTTCTCCTGCTCGCCCTCGATCCGCCTTATGCTCTTCTCCAGATGGCCGGTCAGCTCCTCCCGCCCCAGCTTCTTCCAGTCCAAGCCCAAGTGGCGCCGGAGCTCGTTTAGTGCGGTCATAGGTCTCCGTGTAATACTGCCGACACAAACTGCATGGTTTTGTTACTACTATTATACATCCCCCCGCCCGCTAACACTACAGGACGACGAGGCCGTTGACCACGAAACTCTCGTCGAACTGCACCGAGACCTCGTACACCTCGGCCTCGCCTGCCGCTTCAATGGAGGTGATGGTAAGGAGTTCGACGTAGGTCTCGTCGAAAAACGGGTTGACGGCGTATTCGGCAAGGGAGGAATCGCGAAAGCCGATGTAGCGGGCGAATTCCTCCTCTTCCACCAGCGGCCGCTGCACGATCTTCTCCGGCGACACCTTTGCCGCGATAAGCGTGTCGCCCGGTCTGAACTCGGCGAGCGGCTCCCAGACGAACCAGCGCATGGCCCACTTCAGGTTCGAGCGCGGGTCAACGACCTTCACCAGCATCTGGTCGCGGGTAGCGAGGACGCTCCGGCCGTCCTCGATGGTGACGCGGAGCACCGGCCTTACCCCGCAGAGGGACACGCCCAGGCAGGCGCGTTCGGCCAGTGTGTAGTCATCGAAAGAGTACAGCGGCTCCCTGGGCTTCAGTCCGGCGAGTGTGCGCGGACCCGCCGGGGTGTAGATGATAGAATCGCCGCTGACGCAGGCCATGAGCACCCTCTCCTTGAATCCTCTCCCACACTGGGGAGGGGAGACCGCCATTACCGACTATTATGTGACGGGCCGCAGCGCAAGTGTCAAACACGCCGCCAAAAGCCTCCCGCGAAACGTCATTCCGGCCCCCGAGCCGGAATCCAGAACCCCGGGGCGAATCCCGTTCGACTGGATACCGGATGCAGTTTACCCTGAGCGCCACGCCCTTCGAGTCCTTCGACGTGCTCAGGAACCATCCTTCGAGGGCCTCAGGGCCCGTGGCGCCGAAGGGCCAGTATGACGAATTCATCCCTATTCGTCTCCTTGTTTCGCGGGATACTCGCGCCAATTGACCCCACCGGGGTCCTGCTCTATACTATGGTTGGTTCCTACGCGAATGCACGAGAGCTGCGGCGTTTTCGGCATATACGCGCCCGGCCTGAATGTGGCCAGGCTGACCTACTTCGGTCTCTTCGCCCTGCAACATCGTGGGCAGGAAAGCGCTGGCATCGCCGCCAGCGACGGAGAGCGTATTCGACTGCACACTCGGATGGGCCTGGTGGCGCAGGTCTTCGATGAGGACGCGCTGGCCCGCCTCAGCGGCCACGCCGCCATCGGCCACAACCGCTACTCCACCACCGGGTCATCGAAGATCGCCAACGCGCAGCCCATATTCGTCGACGGCCCGGCAGGCAGTCTGGCCCTGGGCCATAACGGCAACATCGTCAACTCCGCCCCGTTGCGCAAGGAGCTCATCAGCCAGGGTTTCACCTTCCAGACAGCGACTGATTCCGAGATAATCGCTCACCTCATCCTCTCGGCTCCGGGTAAGAATTGGGAAGAGCGCATCCGCCACGCCATGCGCCGGCTGAAAGGGGCCTATTCCCTGGTCATCCTGACGGAAGACAAGCTCTTCGGCGTGCGCGACCCACTGGGCGTGCGGCCGCTGTGCATGGGCAAGGTGGACGGGGGCTGGGTGCTCGCCTCGGAAAGCTGCGCCCTCGACCTGACCGGTGCGCACTACATGCGCGAGGTAGACCCCGGGGAGATCATAACTATCGACGCCAGCGGCGTTCGCGGCTCGAGCGGCGAGCCGGGGAAAAGGGCCCTGTGTATCTTCGAGTATATCTATTTCGCACGTCCGGACTCCGTCATCGGCGGCAATCTGATCTACCCCGCCAGGGAAGCCATGGGCGTTGGCCTGGCGCACGAGCACCCGGTCGATGCCGACATGGTCATGGGCGTGCCGGACTCCGCCACCGCCGCCGGCATCGGGTACGCGCAGGCCTCCGGAATACCATACGGCGAAGGATTGATGAAGAACCGCTACGTCGGCCGCACCTTCATTCAACCCGACCAGCGCCTGCGCGACCTGGGGGTCAAGCTCAAGTTCAACCCCATGGTAGAGCGCATTTCGGGAAAGAAGCTGGTGGTGGTCGATGACAGCATAGTGAGGGGGACGACTACGCCGCGCGTCATCGCCATGCTGCGGCGGGCCGGCGCCAGAGAGATACACATGCGCATCTGCGCGCCCCCGATCCGTTACCCCTGTTTCTTCGGCGTCGACATGGCGAGCCGGCGCGAGCTGATCGCCGCCCAGAAGAACGTCG
>JACPRR010000198.1 GCA_016189825.1 Chloroflexota bacterium | reverse complement strand
GGACACGGCCGTGGAAAAGTTCGGCTCCATCGACATACTGATAAATAACGCCGGGCTGACCCGCGATAACCTGATCGCCCGCATGACCGACGCCCAGTGGGACCTGGTGGTGGACATCAGCTTGAAGGGGACCTTCAATTGCACCCGGGCCGCCGCCAGGCAGTTCATGAAGCACGGCGGGAAGATCGTGAATACGTCGTCCGTTGCCGGCCTCTTCGGCAACGTCGGCCAGGCAAACTACTCCGCCGCCAAGGCAGGGATAGTCGGGTTGACCAAGACCGTAGCCAAGGAATGGCAACGTTACGGGGTGAACTGCAACGCCGTCGCCTTCGGGCTGGTCGATACCCGTCTTACCCAGGAGAAGGAGGCCGGTGACACCGTCTTTGGCGAAAAAATCGGCATTCCGAAGAAGGTGAGGGACGACATGCTGGAGAAGGCGGCCGGAGCTAACATGAGCCCGGAAGAAGCGGCGCGACCGGTCCTGTTCCTCGCCTCCGATGACGCAAAGTTCATCACTGGCCAGGTGCTCAACATATCTGCCGGACTGTTCATTTAATCCAGGAGAAACGCCTTCGATGGCGACACCCTACAGCTACGAACGGGACAAAGAAGCCCTCGTCTCGCGCATGAAGAAGATCGAGGGACAGGCCCGCGGCATCCAGCGGATGGTCGAGGAGAACAGGTACTGCCTCGACATCGTCCAACAGCTCACCGCTCTCTCCGGCGCGATCGACGAGGTCTCACTGATGGTACTCAAAGACCATATCGCGGGCTGTGTCGCACAGGCCGTAAGGGAGAATCCAGATGACCCGCACATCAAGGAACTCATCGACGTCATTCGCAAGGTGATGAAACGGTAGCGGCCGGGAACAGAATCAGTCATGTCTATTGCCATAGACCACGCGGTGTATGAAAACGGCGCACGGGCAGGGACGCCCGTGCCACCCGGGGTTTTTTGACAGTAATGATACTCGAGACACTCGTCGTTGGGCCTTTCATGTCAAACTGCTACGTCGTTGGCAGCGAGGCAACCGGAAAAGGGATGGCCATCGACCCCGGGGCCGATGCCCAGCACATCCTTTCCGCGATCAAGCGCTATTCGCTGTCGGTCCAAACGGTGGTGATCACGCATGCCCACCCGGACCACATGGCGGCGGCCAGGGCGGTCGTCGATGCCACCGGGGCGAAGCTGGCCATACACGAGCTGGATGGACGGGGGCCGGTATACCAGGCCGTTTACCGCATGTTCGGCCCGTTCGTGGGCGGCCCGATGGGCGCCCCCCCGGCGCCGGACCAGTTGCTCCAGGACGGCGACAAGATCGAGGTCGGTGGGCTAAGCTTCACCGTCCTGCACACACCCGGCCACAGCCCCGGTGGGATATCCCTCTACGGCGAAGGCGTTGCCTTCACCGGCGACACGTTGTTCAACTCCAGCGTAGGCCGGTACGACCTCCCGGGCTGCAGCTTCGATGACCTGGCACGCAGCATACGGACCAAGCTGTACACCCTTCCCGACGCGACCATCGTCTACCCCGGGCACGGACCCGCCACAACCATAGGCGCCGAGAAGGCCTCTAATCCATTCGTGCGGGTGTGAAGCCAAGCCCCTCAACCGTCACTGGCCCCGCGCCCTCTCCACAGTTTCTTCCACGGGGTGGCGGTGCATCTTCCCCCTCGACAGCGAGGCGAAAACACCAGCGAAGCACAGGACGGCGAAGACTGTGAAGGCGACGCGGATACAGGTCAGGAAGGCGGGGAACGCTGATGGGGTGATCTGTACCCGGCCAATGAACAGGCTGAAAAGCATCAGTGCAATCGCCAGGCTCAGCATCTGCCCCAGCAACCTCATGGTACCGACTGTCCCCGACGCCACACCGAGGAATCTCTTCTCGACCGAACTCATCATGGCGTTGGTATTCGGTGACGAGAAGAGCCCGAAGCCTGCCCCGAGGACAAGCAGTGCAAGTACCACCACCCAAAGTCGGGTGGTCTCGCTGAGAAAGATGAGCAGCACTAGCCCGGCCGTGGTGAGCGCCATCCCGATCGACGCCACCACTTGAGGCTCGGTCCTGTCGGATAATCGCCCGGCAACCGGAGACAGCGCGGTCATGACCACTGGTTGCGCGATCAGGACCAGTCCGGCAAGCTGCGGCGTGAAACCCTTTACATACTGGAGATACAGGCTCAGCAAGAAACCAACCCCGGCCGTTGCGCTGTAGTTGACGAGGGCCGCAAGGCTGGACCAGGCAAAAACAGGGTTCTGGCGGAACAGCCGCATGTCAAGCACGGGGCTCTTCGCATTCAACTCCCAGCGCACAAAAAACAGCAGGCCTGCCACGCCAAGGACAACGGGCACTGCCGCGGCTAGGCTCGGCAGAAAAGACAGCCCCAGGATCAGCGCCGCCAGAGAGACTCCATACGCGACCGATCCCGTGGTATCAAATGCCTCCCCTTTCGCCTCAGCCCACTCTCCTTTCAGCTTCCACGCCACAGCAGCGATGACGACAATCCCGATCAGCACGTTGATGAAGAAGATGCTCCGCCAGGTAAGAGGAGACTGTGTGAGCGCCCCTCCGATCAGTGGTCCGAGTGAAAGGCCGGCATAGACGCAACCGATGTAAATGCCCAATGCCTTGCCCCGCTCACCCGGGGGAAATATCGAGGTCAGGATAGCAGCGCCGGTCCCAAACAGCGCTGCGCTTCCCACACCTTCGAGGACCCGGAACGCGATGAGCATGTCTCCCGATGTCGAAAACGGCAGCAGCAGGCAGGCCACCGTGTAGACGACACTGCCCCAGAGGAAGACTTTCTTCCGCCCGTGGATGTCGGAGAGCCTGCCGAAGGGCACGAGGAAGATCGCTGAAGCAAGGAGATAGCCTGTCGGAACCCAGCTCAAGAGTACCGCGCTCATGGCGAATTCCTTGCCGATCGAGGGCAGCGCGACGTTGAGTGAGGACACCATGAACGGGGTCAGGAATGCTGCCGCGCAGGAGATGAACAGTGCTATGCTCTTGCTGGCACTTGCGTCAGACGCCCGCACGGCGGTACTTCGCTTTGCCTTCTTCATAAAAGTCGCCGCCTTCGGCGTCGTTAATCACAATTGCGGGAAAGTCGACAACCTCAAGCCGCCTCACTGCCTCCGTGCCGAGGTCTTCGTAGGCGACCACCTCGGCCTTCTTGATAGTCTTCGATATCAGCGCACCGGCGCCACCAATCGACGCCAGGTACACCGCGCGATGCTTCTTGATGGCCTCTCTCACCGCAGCCGTCCTCTTGCCCTTTCCGATCATAGCCTTCACCCCGGCAGCCAGCACCCGTGGCGTGTAGCTGTCCATGCGGCCGCTCGTCGTCGGCCCGGCGGCGCCGACGACCTGGCCGGGCCGCGCGGGCGACGGGCCCACGTAGTAAATGGTCTGACCGACAAGATCGAAGGGCAGTTTCTCGCCCCTGTCGAGCGCCTCTATGATACGCTTGTGAGCAGCGTCCCGGGCGGTCAACAGGGCGCCGGTGATCAGCACCTGGTCGCCTGCTCTCAGCTTCTCGGCGGCATCTGGCGCAAACGGGGAACGGATTCGGACCATCCTATCATTCCGCTTCATCGAGGATTTTTCGATTCTCTTTCATTGCCACGTGACATTTCACCCCTGCGCGGCAGACAGAGGTCTGCTGCGCCTCATACAGACGCCTTAGAATTCTGTGGCATGGCGCACAGGCAGAGACGCCTGTGCCACCCATGGTAATGCAACATCACTTGGTTCGTTTGTATTAGCGCTTCCAGAACAGGAGCTTCCTGACCACGGCTTTCCTCTT
>JACPRR010000191.1 GCA_016189825.1 Chloroflexota bacterium | reverse complement strand
ATATGAAGGAGTACCATAGCAGATTGCAGGCGCGGGTAAGCTCCGGGGCATCGCAGGCTGCAACTTCGCCTCCGGTGGTTTGCCATTGCATAGACGCTGCGGCGGAACGAGTATCTGATGGCGAAAATCTTGCCACGGCTGGGACCGGCCGGACCAGCCGACGGCGGAGAAAGGAGGAATGCCATGAAAGGTAAGGGAAAGAAAGGGCCTCAGTCTAGCCCTCCGCAACAGGGATGCGGTTGCGGATGCGCATCAGTGAAGAAGTAGCAGAGTGGAAGGGGCCGCTGCCGGACCCGTTACAGGTCTACCGCCGGCGGGCATGCATCCCCCGGCTCGGAACCAGGGGTCCGGCACAGCCTCTTCCTTGAACATAGTGTGCCCCGGTCACCCGAAGCGCTACAAGAACAGCAGCCCGGCCACCATGCCGAGCACCATGATCAGCAGGGCGAGCAACAGTGGCGCCTTCGCGCTCCGTGTGGCACCCGCCAGCACGGCCAGGCAGGGTATGCTCACCGCGGGCAACGTCAGCAACAAGGCCGCGGCGGGCCCGGTCAGGCCGCGGTCTATCATTCCCGCCGCCAGCGGTATCTCGGTCCAGGTCGGTATCATGAACGCCGTGCCCACTGCCGACGCTGCCGCCACGGTCCAGGCCGTGTTGCCGGACGACGGCATCAGCCTGACCAATGCGGCGGCCAGGACCGCGCCGGTGAATAGTACGGGCGCCACCAGCCTGGCCAGCCGCCAGGTCATGCCCAGCCAGGTGGTGACCAGCGTCGCCGGCGAGTCTACACGCCTGCCGGTAACGAGCTCCTCCAGCCGGAAGAGCCGCGCATAGGCATCCATGGCCCTGGCCGCCCACGATGTCCACCTGGCATGGGTTTCATGACTCTCGTGCGCCGCCGCTGCCCAGCGGCGCGCCATGATGGCTACCAGGTAGGTGACGAACACCCCCACAACCACACCTCCAGCTATCCTGAGGACGGCGAACTGTGTGGGCAACAAGGCGCTGGCCAGTATGAGGCCAGTGATGTTCAGCATGGGTGCGGAGACCGTGAACGCGAGAACCGGCCCCAGCGAAGCGCCTGCGCGATACAGGGAGCCGCCGATGGGAGCGGCGCAGCAAGAGCAGAAGGGCTGCGCCAGGGCAGCGCCGGACCCTGCCAGGTGGGAGACAAAGCCCCTACCGCTCAGCCGCGAGACGATCCCGGGCGCAACCGTCAGGTATAGCCCTCCCAGGAGCAGGCCGAGCACCGTGGCGTGCCAGACGAGAAGCAAGTAGTTGGCCGCGGAACCGAAGGGCTCCACCCACGGCGGGAGCGCGTCGTAGGGTATGGCCTGGCCCACGCCGAGCTTCCCCGCCGCCAGGGCCCTTGCCGCTGGCACCGCCCGGTAGGTGAAGAGGTCCACTACCAGCAACACGACTATGCCGATAGCGAGCACCCTGACCAGCCTGCTCATTCCTTCCGGCGTCCCATGGAGACGGGCGACCAGTCGATAGCCCAGCCAGAGCCCGACGCCTCCAGCGAGCAACAGCGGCAGGTGCCACACATTCAGGTACAAAAGGACCGAAGGCGCGCCTACCTTCGCGTATGCTGCGGCCGGCAGCAGGAAGCCGCGCCGGATGTCGACCACAGCGAACAACAATAGCCCCAGAGAGGCTAGAAAGACGGCAACCGCTGCCACCTTCGCCGCGGCGGCGCCCGCGGCCATGGTCGGCAACTTGTCTGGTCTGCTCTCCGAAATGTTCGTTCGACAGCAATCTGTAGAGTCCATTCTCTTTCTCCTTCGCATCGTTGTTGGCCAATCCCAGCCGGGGGTGAAGCACCGGGCGACTGCGGAGGGCTCAGCTATGCGGCCGCATCGCCTCACCTCCTTTCACTGCCAGCCGTTCAGTCAGCAGCAACCGGCAGGCGGAGGAAAACAAGACAGGCCCCGGGGAGCGTCCCCAGGGCCCGTTCAAGCGGCGGTAGAATGCTATAGAAAGTCTAGGAGAAGGACATGGCAATACCACCGGCCAGCCGGGTGCGGCTGTCGGATCCGAGCAACTCATCAGTGCTGGCAAGTGCGCCAGCGCCGGCGCGCGCTGAAACATAGTCTTCGCGAGGTATCGGGCTGTGTAGCCGGGTGGAGGAGGGCACCGCCCCCCTGGTACCTCGGGTTCACGCGCGCCGGTCGATTGCTCTCATGCCGTCCGCAATATGCATAGTACGATTATACACCATCTACTTCGCGCTAGGCGCCTTCACCGCGGAAAGCATCTGGATAGGCGCAGCATATAGCTGCTGCCTGATCACGGCGAAGCCAGCCCGCTCGACCTCGGAGACCAGGGTTCGCTGCAGCACCATCCGGCGCGCCGGCTCCTCCTCCGCCAGGCGGATGAAAGCTTTCGTCAGCAGGCGGGCCAGGGGGTTCTCCGGTAGGGCGTATTCCAGGACAAAAAGGCCGCCGCTGGCCTTCAGTACCCGCCCTATCTCTCTCAGCGTGTTGGCCCTGGCAGCCTCCGGCATCTCGTGGATGGAGAAAGAGAGGAAGGCCTTGTCAAAGGAACCATCAGGGAAAGGCAGCGATTCGGTGTTCGCCATCTTGAAGGAGACCCAGGGCACACGAGTCTTGCGGCTGGCGCGGCCTATCATCGCCGCCGAAAGGTCCACTCCTACGGCGCGGCCACCGGGCCCCACCCGCTCGCCAAGCATGACTGTCAGAGAGCCTGTGCCACAGCCTACATCGAGCGCTTGCTCTCCCGGATGCAAGTCAGCAAACTCTACGATCGCCCGCCGCACCCGGCGCTCGCCTCCGAAGAAGCTAAAGACGAGCCTTACCAGGGGGTCGTAGGCCGGGGCCAGGGCCTTCCACAGCCCTGGCCTGTAGTAGGAAGGATAGTGAGGGCTTCCCGGTCCGGTGGTATCGCTGGCCAATGTTACCTCTTTCAGGTCGGGGCATCTCGATCCAGCAAGGAAATGGACCAGGCCCCTGCGCTACCCTCCGAAGTCCTTCATCGCGACGAACGGGCCATGCCAGGTGTGGTACCACACGGCGCCGGTGAACCCGTTCACGCTGAGCATGCCCTCGACCTCGCCGTTCTTCAAAGTGTGCAGTGTGTAGTAGCCGTAGAAAGCGTCGGCGCCGTCGACCGCGAGGCCAGGGATGTTTGTGTCCAGGAACTGCTGTGCCAGTTGTGCCGCTTTTTCTGGCGTAACCGGCATGGCGACGGTTGTTGCGCCGCCCTGGTAGCTGCCTCCCATCATCCCGGCCATCGGGCTGTACTTCGCGTTCCACATCATGTTCGGCCCCATCTCCGGCGAGACGGCGCCGCTGAACTTGTCCACCAGCAGCTCCATGGCGTGGATGCCCGTGTCCTTCTCCTCGACCTCGGCATAGTAGTTCCAGGCGAACTCCATGACCTCCGTCACGGACAGTTTGGCGCCGTAGCCACGAATGTAGTTTCGCGCCGCCTCGGCAGCCCGGTCGATGCCGATGGGCCTGGCTGACGGGTTGGAGGTGCCCTGGCCGCCCATCATGCCACCTTGCCCTCCCATCATTCCTCCGCCACCCATCATGCCACCTGGGCCGCCGCCGAAAGGCATCGGGCCCCAGCCCGGGGCGCAGGCAGCAGACAATACCGCCGCTACCAGCAATGCGGCTGCTCCAACCAATAAGAGTCTCCTCATAGTCACCCCCGCAGGCCCTGTCAGGCCAGGGCCCTCTTCTTCTCCTCGAACTCCTCCTTGCCGATTTCGCCGCGGGCGTACCTTCTCTTGAGCAACTCCATGGCGGACTCAGCATGGCCGGAATGGCGCTGGCCGCCGGACCAGTTGTCGCCGCGCGCCAGCGCAATGATGGCCCATACGACCAGGACCGGAACTAGTATCATGAATACTATCCCCATGTTACACCAGGTCTCTCCTTTTCTCTTCAAACTCCTGTTTGCTGATGTCACCCCGGGCATATCGCTTCCGGAGCGCCTCCAGTGCCGATTCGCCGTATCCGGTGTAGGCGTTGTCCCCGGCCCCGGCCCCGCGCACGAGCGCGACTATGGCCCAGACCACCAGCACCAGGACGGCGACCATGAGTATTAGCGTCCACCCGCCACCCCCGGAGCCGCCCATCATGCCCGAGCTGCCCATCATTCCGGGTCCCATCATGCCCCAGCCTCCCCCTTGCCATCCGTAGCCCCCACCGGCAAAGGAGAGCGCTACCAGTGCCAGGAGTACAACCCCGCCTGCGATCAGGGCCGTCTTATGATTCTTGTTCACGTGTTACCTCCATAGTGTATCCGCTGGCATCCAGCGACAACAAGATGGTAGCATGAGTTTGTGAAGCCCGTGTGAAGGGACTCAGAAGCTATGGGGATTGCTGATATTGTTCTGCTCGCGGTACGGTGGCTTCATGTCCTGGCGGCTGCGGCACTGGTCGGGGGATGCATGTTCTACCTGCTCAACCTTCGCCTTGCGGCTCCGAAGGGCTCATCTGGGGTTGAAGCGGAGCGCTTCCAACAAGTCAAGTCACAGAGGTCCAAACTGGTGGAGGGATTCCTGGCAATCATCGTGGCCAGCGGCCTGGTGCTCGGGCTTGACCGGCTGGCGCGGGCGGAGGTCAACGGTGTCTACCTCGCTTTGCTGGGATTGAAGCTGCTGCTGGCCGCAGGCACCCTGGCCCTGGTACGCCGGCTGGCGCCCGGAGGCTGGGGTGCGGTGCGAGGGCAACTGCCAGCACGACCGGTTTCCAGTTCTGCATCGAACCTGATGCTCGTGCTGGGCGCGGCAACGTTCTTGGTTTCGCTGTTGCTGAGGGCGGTGTTCGAGGCCGCTCTGAGGCGGGGGTGAGGAGGCCCTTCCGGCCAGAGCTATTCGATTGTCCTTCTCCGGCAACCTGGACACTGAGACACCCACCCTGGCCCACAGCACCAAGTGTGGATGAACTTTTTGCCCGCGGATTTCGTTTATATGTCTGTAGGACCCGCGAGTGAGCATGACCAAGCAGCGCGGACCAAGCGACATGGATGTCTTTGAGGCGCTCTACCAGCGCCATAAAGACATGGTCTTCAGGACTGCCCTGGGGATGCTCCGCGACGAGAGCGAGGCCCAGGACCTCCTCCAGGCCACGTTCATCAAGGTCTATGAATCCCGGCCCAAGTTCGATGGCGACGAGGACGCATTCCGGCGCTGGTTGCACCGGGTGACCGTCAACCTGTCCATCGACGTGTATCGCAAGAAGAAACGGACCGGCGCGCTCTCACTCGACCGGGCGGTGGGCAAAGGGTTCCAGCCGTCAGTAGAACCGGCGCACTCAAGGCTGGAGACCAGGGACCTGGCCTTACAGGCGTTGGACTGCCTGGACGGCAAGCACCGTTCGGTTGTCGTCCTGAAATACTTCCATGGGCTGGCATATGACGAGATTGCCCGGATACTGGGGATACCTCAGGGCACGGTGAAGTCGCGGCTCAATACGGCAATGCGGACGATGAGCGCCAGGCTAATGGACCCGAGAACGGAGGAGGTCTCTGATGCGCTGTAAGGATGTCGGCGAGAAGCTCCTCTACTACCTCAACGATGAACTAGCGGGTGAACAAGGCCGGGCTATTGCGCTCCACCTGTCCGAGTGTGTGCGGTGCCGGAGGGAGTTGGAGGCGCTGTCTGCATCGCAGGAGTTGCTTCGACAGGGCGCCAGTTCGATGTCCAAAAGAGTCGCTCCGCCATGGTCGTGGTTCGAGCTGCGGCAACGGCTTTCCGGTTTGGGGCGGCACAGGCGGGTCGGAATCAGGGCTGTCCTGGCTCGCGCAGGGGCGCTTGTTCTGGAAAATACTGCGGTCCAGCTTGTCCTGGCCGGCCTTCTAGCTGTGGCCCTGATCTTTGGCACTGTGGCATCGGTGCAACGGATATTCGGTCCCTCGCAAGAAGCGCTTGCGGCCCAAATCGTGGGGGACGCTCCCGAAGCACAGGTACTGCTCGAGGGCGAGCCGTCGAGGCACACCGCCCGGGTCTCAGGTGCCGTGGGATACGTGCTGAGTCTGGGGCCCTCCGGCGAGTACATCCTCACCTACGTGGACCTGGATAGGGAGGTCACCACCAGGCAGTACAGGCTGACTGCCCTGACGCTGGAGAAAGAAGACGAGGCGAAGGCGACCGGCATACTGGAAGCGGACCCTCTGCCCCAGCGCCTTCTGCGGGCAGGGTGGGTTGTCAAAGGCGCGTACCTCTTGCCATCCGGCCTGAAGATTGAGCTATCTGGTGGCGAAGTGCGGGTATGGAGCGAGAGCAGGCAAGCGGGAGTGTTGCTGGCGGCATATGGCCGCCAGTGGCTGGCCCGGGTCGAGTTGGCCGGCGGCGCCGTTCTTGATATCTCGCCGGCGCCAACGCGCACGTATCTGTGGTCTTCCCTCGTCGCAGGCCAATCGTATGACCAGATCGTGGACATCGCCCGGTCCGACGCGGTGGTGGTCGATCTGATGGACAGGGGCGCCAGTGTCATCAGCGTGGCGACGGGCAATGGGAAGATGGCGGACAAGGCCTCCGTGCTTCTCAGCCTGGGCGAAGACCGGTGGATCGTGAAGATAGATCTGCCGGCCGCGACGGTGACCTCGGTCCGAGACGTGCCGGTAGCCACCTGGGGCAAGGGTTATTTCTTCCGGCCAAAGGACGAGTGACAGGGCCGGGCATCATCGTTGAAACCCAGCAGAAAGGACTCTTGATGGTAACTGAACTTTCGTCCTGGCTGCCCACTATGTACGCCGGGATCGCTGCCCTTGACCCTCCGCCTTCTCCAACTGTTGCCGCCTACCTGGATCCGGGGACGGGCAGCCTTGCCATCCAGATGTTGATAGGCGCCGTGGCGGGAACGCTTTTCGCGGCCAAGGTTTTCTGGAAGCGCGTGGCGGTCTTCTTCAAGAACATATCCCCGGGGAGATCGAGGAATGGCAAGACCGGTAGCCGCGCCTAGCCCGGTCTTGCCCGGCTCCTTCCGGGACCCGAGCGGATTCGTGTTCCGGCGAGAGGGCACGCTATGTCGCCAGGTAAACGTATGTTACCGGGAGGCCTACGAGCATCTGATGGGTTCAGGTCTCTACCGAAGCCTCACCGCCGCAGGCCTGCTCATCCCGCATGAGGAAGTCCCCATGGAGCCCCCGCGCCCCGGCATCGCCTTGATGGTGATAAGGCCCGACATGGCGCCGTTTGTGTCATACCCCTACGAATGGTGCTTCAGCGAGTTGAAGGACGCAGCCCTGGCCCTGCTGCGGATACAGAAGATGAGTCTCGATTTCGGGATGTCGCTCAAGGACTGCAGCGCCTACAACGTCCAGTTCGTGGCCGGTAGACCCGTGCTTATCGACACGCTCTCCTTCGAGAAGTACCGGGAAGGCCAACCCTGGGTTGCCTACCGGCAGTTCTGCCAGCACTTCCTGGCGCCGTTGGCCTTGATGAGCCATAGGGACGTCCGCCTGGGCCAGTTGCTGCGGGTCTACATCGACGGAGTGCCACTGGACCTGGCGAGTTCGCTGCTGCCGTTTCGTACCCGGCTCACGTTTTCTTTGCTCTCGCACATACACTTGCATGCCCGTAGCCAGAAGCACTTTGCCCGGGCGACGGGTGAGGTGCGGGGCTTCAACTTGGGGCGGGTGTCGTTCCGGGGACTCATTGACAGCCTGGAATCCGCGACCAACAGGCTCGAGTGGCGGCCCGATGGCACCCAGTGGGCTGACTACTACAAGGAGACGAGCTATTCCCCGGAAGCCTTCGAGCACAAAAGGCATGTAGTCGCCGCGTTCATCGAGCGGACCCAACCGGCCAGCCTGTGGGACCTTGGCGCCAACACCGGCGAGTTCAGCCGGCTGGCCGGAGACAGGGGAATCCCCACCATCTCTTTCGACCTTGATCCCGCGGCAGTCGAGAAGAACTACCTGCAATGCCAAAAAGGAAATGGGGGCAACGTCCTTCCCCTGGTGCTAGACCTATCCAACCCAAGCCCGGCCATAGGCTGGGAGAACGAGGAGAGGATGTCGCTGGTGGAACGCGGACCGGCGGACGCTGTGATGGCGCTCGCCCTGGCACACCATCTGGCGATCGCCAACAACGTGCCCCTGGACAGGGTTGCCCGGTTCCTCAGCCGCATCTGCCGCTGGCTCATCATAGAATTCGTCCCCAAGAGCGATCCGCAGGTGCAGAGGATGCTGGCTACCAGGGAAGACATCTTTTCCGACTATGATCAGGCCGGCTTCGAGAGCGGGTTCCGCGAATACTTTGTCATAGAGGACTGGGCAAGGATAAGCGGCTCAGACCGGGTCATCTACCTCATGCGGGGCAGCCGGTAATGGGCAAGTCGCGAGT
>JACPRR010000186.1 GCA_016189825.1 Chloroflexota bacterium | reverse complement strand
CTTCAAAGCTGGTCAAAAAGGAGAAGGCGATGAGCGGGAATGATGCGAAGAATATCGGAATCGGCGTCCTCATTGGAGCGGCGGTCGGGCTGGCGGTCGGCTTCCTCTATGCCCCACGTCCGGGCAGGGAAACCAGGACTATGATAGCCGAGAAGGCGAGAGCCATCAAGGACAGGATCCGCAAGCCCGAAGGGGAGAAGGTCGAGGCCTAGCGCTCGGTTGCACGACCCCAAGTACGGCAATCTCGCTGCCGTGGCGGGAGAGGACTGAGGAGAGGGGGCTCCATGGCGCCACCGCCAGGCAGTCAACCTCTCCCTACCCTCTCTCGCCCTCTCCCCGCTGGGGAGCCTTGTATCAAAAGTGTTCTTATGTCATTCTGAGCGCAGCGAAGAATCCGAACTCGTCTGGCTACAGCTACGGATTCTTCAGCCCTCCGCAAGGGCGGAGTGGCTTCAGAATCACAATGCTTGGGGAGAGTATCCAAGGAGAGGGGAAGCCGCTTGCGCTGCGACCATTGCGCAAAACAATACAAGCAGGTACTACTGTCCTGAATCTGAAATCCATTCCACAAGTCAGCATCGCGTCATTCCGGACCCCGTATCAGGTACGGGGCAGGCTCTGATCCGGAATCCATGCGGTGCGCTGGGGAGTCTGGATTCCGGCTTTCGCCGGAATGACGGGTTTTGTCATCGAATCGCTGGCTCAGGACACTAGATCTCGAGGGACCTGGTCGCGACGGCGTTCTTTGCCCTCGACTTGAAGGCAGCGAGTGGCTGTGCCCCGAGGTCTTCGCCACTGCGCAGGCGCAAAGACACGCACTGTGAGGCCTGCTCTTTGTCGCCGACAACAAGCATGTAGGGGACCTTGTCCACCTGCGCCTGTCGTATCTTGGCGTTCATGCGTTCAGTGCGGGAGTCAACTCTCACCCGCAACCCTTCAGCCTTCAGCTCTGCTTCCACCTTCCTGGCATAGTCGAGGTGGCGGTCGGCTATGGGGATGATCACCGCCTGAACCGGCGCAAGCCATGCCGGGAACGCGCCGGCGTAGTGCTCGATGAGACACCCCATGAACCTCTCCAGGCTCCCCAGGACCGCCCGGTGTACCATGAACACCTGCTTCTCCTTACCATCCGCCGCCACATAGGTGACATCGAAACGGTGCGGAAGGTTGAAGTCCACCTGGATGGTGGGGCCCTGCCACGATCTGCCGATGGCGTCCTTAAGTTTTATGTCAATCTTCGGACCGTAAAACACTCCCTCCCCCGGGTCTACCTGGTACGGCACCTTCATCTTGTTGAGGACGTTCGCAAGCGTATTCGTCGCGTGCTCCCAGCCCTCAAGCGAGCCTGCATACTTATCCGGCCGGGTGGAAAGATAAAGGTCGTACCGCTCGAAGCCAAACGTCTTCATCATGAAGCGCACCAAGTCGACCACGCCTGAAATCTCGTCCTCAAGTTGTTCCGGAGTACAGAAAATGTGGGCATCGTCCTGGGTGAACCCCCTCACCCGGGTCAGCCCGTGCAACACCCCCGAACGCTCATAACGATACACCGTGCCCAGTTCGGCGAACCTCATCGGCAGCTCGCGATAGCTGTGCTTCTGCGTCTTGTACATGAGTATGTGGCCGAGGCAGTTCATCGGCTTGACAATATACTCTTTCTCCTCCACCTTCATCGGCGAGTACAGGTACTCTCGATAGAAGTCCCAGTGTCCCGAGGTCTTCCACAAGTCCACCTTCGCGATATGTGGCGTGTATACTATGTCGTAGCCCCGCCGTGCATGCTCGTCTTTCCAGAAATCCTCGATGGTGCGGCGGATGGCGCCGCCTTTGGGGTGCCACATCACAAGCCCGGGACCGGCTTCCTCATGAATGCTGAACAGGTCCAGCTCTTTGCCCAGCTTGCGGTGGTCGCGCCGCGCTGCCTCTTCGAGCAGCTTCAGATGGTTTTCCAGGTCGGCTGGTGAGAGGAAAGCAACTCCGTAAATGCGCTGCAACATGGGCCGGCTTTCCAGGCCCTTCCAATAGGCGCCGGCGATGCTCGTCAGCTTGAAAGCCTTCACCTTACCGGTGGAGGCAACGTGCGGCCCCCTGCACAGGTCGGTGAACGTGCTCTGCCGGTACGTGCCGACCCGGTCCTCAGGTAGCTCGTCAATCAGCTCCAGCTTGTATGGCTGCCCGGCGAAAATGCGCCGCGCCTCATCTTTCGTTGCCTCTTGCCGGATGAAGGGAGCATCTGCGGCGATGATCTCCTTCATCTTCGCCTCGATGGCTGCGAGGTCTTCGTTGGTCAGCGGCCGCGGCAGGTCAAAATCGTAATAGAAGCCATCTTCGATGGCGGGGCCAATGCCGAACTTCGCCCCGGGAAACAACGACTGCACTGCCTCGGCCATGACATGGGCTGCCGAGTGGCGCATCGTCTCAAGCTCAGACTCTGCTTGCGCGTCTTCGTTCGCCATCGCATCCGTCCTCAAGAAAAGGCCTCCCGAACCATTCGGTCGAGAGGCCCGCGTTGCGGCCGTGCCGCACCGGCGGCAGCCGCGTTACCTCACGTCATACCAGCTTTCGCCGGTATCCAGTCAAACGGGGTTCACCCCGGGGTTCTGGATTCCGGCTCGGGGGCCGGAATGACGTTTCGCGGGAGCCTCTGTCTACTCCCTCTTTCGCTTCGCTGCCTTCATCGCCTTCATGTAGCTGATGAATGAGTCGACCTCCATGGCCGGCATCGTCAGCGTCTTCAGAGTGCCACGAGAGCCCAGTTCCATGGCAACCTGGGTAGCATTCCAATTGTCGTCCGCCTCGATCACATTCACAAAGTCGAAGGGCCCCATGAGGAAATACTGCGAGAGTATCTTCACGCCCAT
>JACPRR010000183.1 GCA_016189825.1 Chloroflexota bacterium | reverse complement strand
CTTCAGGCCCGCATCGCGGACCTAATGGAGCGTCTTTGACATAGCATCTATAGAAAAGGAAGTCGGGCGGTTGGAGGCGGAGGTAGCAAGGCCCGGGTTCTGGGATGACAGCAAGAAAGCCCGGGGGACCATGGCCCGGCTCAGCAGGGACAAGGAGACAGTTGCTACCTGGCGGGAGCTCGAGAAAAGGACGCAGGACCTTGCCGAGTTGGTCGCCCTTGCAATCGAGGAGGACGACCAGTCGGTGCGGGAGGAGGTGAACCGGGAGCTGGCGGACTTCACCAGCAGGGTGGGCAAGCTGGAATTCAACTTGCTGTTCAAGGGGGAGTTCGACACCAGGAACGCCATATTAGCCATACACGCCGGCGCCGGCGGGACCGAGTCGCAGGACTGGGCTGATATGATGATGCGCATGTACCTGCGCTGGGCCGAGAGGCGGCGCTACAAGACAGAGGTCCTCGATATGTCTACGGGCACTGAGGCTGGCATCAAGAGCGCGATAATTGAGATAAGCGGCGATCACGCCTACGGCTATCTTCGGTCTGAGCACGGTGTCCACAGGTTGGTGCGGCTATCACCGTATGATTACGACCATGCGCGTCACACTTCATTCGCCCTGGTTGAGGTGCTTCCAGAGGCGGAAGAGGATGTCGACATACGAATTCCGGACGGGGACCTGAAAGTGGAGACCTTCCGCTCGAGCGGGCCCGGCGGCCAGCACATGCAGAAGACGAGCAGCGCTGTCCGCATTACACATATTCCGACCGGCATCGTTTCGACATGCCAGGGCGGGCGGTCCCAGCTCAGAAACAAGGAAGTTGCCATGAGGGTCCTCTATGCCCGCCTTCTCGAACTGGAGATGAAGAGAAAAGCCGAGGAGCAGGCGAAGCTGAAGGGTGAGCGCATCGACGCCGGCTGGGGCAACCAGATCAGAAGCTACGTTCTCCATCCTTACCACATGGTGAAGGACCACCGAACAGGGTTCGAGACCAGCAACACGGATGCCGTTCTCGATGGCGACCTTGACGGATTCGTTGAGGCGTATCTGAGAAGCCGGATCGGGGAAACCAGGTGAGGACCAATCCAGTGATAGTCCGCGGGGCGATACGCTGGTTGGCCATGGTGCTGGCCGCATTGGTAGTGGTTGTCTCCTGCAGGCCTCTGCCACCCGCGGCTACCCTCGAGTTGTCCGCCTCGACCCAGGTCGCCTTCCCCGCCTCCATGACGTTCAAGATCCTGGCGCGGAGCGATGCAGACGTGGTGAAGCTGAGGTTGCACTACAAGGTGCTGAGGCAGAACTTCGCCGAGGTGGTAAGCGAGGCGTGGCCGGAATTCAGCCCCTCACGATCGATTGACACGCAATGGATGTGGGACATGCGCAGGGCCGGACTTCCTCCCGGAGCCAGGGTCCAGTACTGGTGGACGGCCGAAGACGCCGCAGGCAAACGGCTGGAAACCAACCCGACCGAGGTAGCCTTCGACGATGGGCGGTACCGCTGGCAGTCGATCACTGTCGGGGCGGTGACCCTGCTGTGGTACCTGGGCGACCGCGCCTTTGCGGATACTCTCATGAACGCGTCCCAGCAGGCATTGCAGCGGCTGGAGCGGGACACCGGGGCCGTTCCGCAACGCCAGGTACGCATATATATCTACGGCAGCGCCCAGGAGCTGCAGGGGGCCCTGCTGTTCCCCCAGGAATGGACCGGCGGAGTATCCTTCGGCGAGTTCGATGTGATCGCCATTGGAGTGGCGCCCAGCAATTTGGGTTTCGGCCTCCGGGCCGTGCCCCACGAGCTGTCGCACTGGATTATCGGCCAAATGACGTTCAACAACTACGGGGCGGGAATGCCCGTCTGGCTTGACGAGGGCCTGGCTACATATGGCGAAGGTCCGGCCACCGCTGGCTACGATGCGATGGTCGAGAACGCCGCAAGAACGGGCATCTTGATCTCGGTCAAGAGCCTTTCAAGCCCGTTTTCGGCCCTTCCGGACCAGGCGCTGCTGTCCTACGCTGAAAGCCGCAGCATTGTGGCGTATCTCATCCAGACCTATGGCCGGGACAAGATGGACCATCTGCTTGACGTTTTCCGCGAGGGCAGCGGTTTCGATGATGCCCTGAAGAGCGTATACGGGTTCGACCAGGTCGGACTGGATGTCCTGTGGCGGGTTAGCATCGGCGCCGGGGTGCCCGTTCCGCGGTAGATTCCAGACCGGGAAGTCGCAAGGGAGGTTAGCGCGAATTGGCGGAGCGTTCCTTCACAGTTCGGGACATGCCGACTTCGGACCGGCCGCGCGAGAGGCTGGCGAAGCTGGGGCCGGAGGCGCTGTCCGTTGCCGAGCTGCTGGCCGTGGTCCTGGGCCGTGGTACCCGCGGCGAGCCGGTGACGGTGATGGCGCAGAAGCTGTTGGGCCGGTTCGGCAACCTCAAGGGAGTGCTGGCTGCTTCTCCTGAGGAGCTGGGTGATGTAACAGGCATGGGGCCTGTCAAGGCCGCGCAGCTCAAGGCGGTTGCCGAGATTGCCCGGAGGCTCGACGACCCGGAGTACGTAGCGACCGGACAGGTGGTCAAGGGCCCGGACGACGTCTTCAGGGAGGCGCTGGCCCGGTTGAAGGGCAAGAAGAAGGAGTATTTCCTGACCGTCCTCCTGGACACGCGGAACCGCGTTATCGAGACCCATGAGGTCTCCAAGGGGGACCTTGACAGCAGCATCGTCCATCCCCGTGAGGCCTTCAGACAGGCGATGCTCAGGAGCGCCTCCTCGATAGTGCTGGTCCACAACCATCCATCCGGCGACCCGGAGCCGTCCGAGGAGGACGTGAAGCTGACCAGGAGGCTGCTGCAGGCCAGCGAAATAGTCGGCATACCGGTGCTGGACCACCTGGTCGTATGTGATACCAGGTTCGTGAGCATGAAAGCGAAAGGACTGATGTGACCTTGCCGCAGGCAGTATTCATCGACAAAGCGCGGGCCAGGGGCGGTATCTTCATGAAAGCTGTCGCCCTGCTCTGCGTCATTGTGTTCCTGGTTTCAGCGGCTGGCGGCTGTGGTGGAGGAGTGACGACCGCAACCGTCAGCCCCGCTCCACCTCCCCCGACTACTGGCACACCGACAGTACCGCCCACCGGGACGGCGCCTGCCACGGTGACAGCCATAGCGCCGACAGCCGCTCCCACTACGACCCCCGCCACAACAACCGTTGCGCCAACCCCTGGGGCGACGCCGGCTACGACCCCCGCTCCCACCTCGCCCCCGGCTACCGCGACGGCTACTCCTACGACAACGGCCACGCCTGCCCCTTCTCCGGGAACGACTGCTCCGCCGCTCCCGACGGCACAGCCGGCTACAGGACAGGGCACGCTGTACCTGACTGATGACGGGCCGACAACGCTGGACCCGGCGACGGCCGCCGAGGCCGGTTCCGGTGCGTACATCCTCAATATTTTTGGCGGCCTGGTCAGGCTCGATGAAAAGATGATCATCGTCCCCGAGATCGCTGAAAGGTGGGACAGGAGCCCTGACGGCAAGACGTACACCTTCTGCCTGCGCCAGGACGCATTGTTCCACGATGGCCGGCGTGTCAGGGCGGCCGATTTCAAGTACTCATGGGAACGCGCGCTGAACCCTGCCACTCGCTCGACCACCGCCGGCACCTACCTGAATGACATAGTCGGCGCGCAGGAGATGCTTGCCGGGTCGTCCCGGGAGCTTACAGGGGTAACAGTAATCGACGACAGCACCCTTGAAGTGATGATCGACGCGCCGAAAAGCTATTTCCTGTACAAGATGGCTTTTCCCACTGCCTTTGTCGTTGACCGGGCTAACGTGGAATCCGGCGCTCAATGGTGGCAGCGCCCCAACGGCACCGGGCCGTTCAAGCTCAAGCAGTGGCAGAAAGACCAGCTCCTGGTACTGGAGCGGAACGCCGAGTACACTGGCGAAAAGGCGAAGGTGAGTGAGGTCCGGTACATGCTGCTCTCCGGCAGTTCCATCCAGCTATATCAGAACGGGACCATAGACGTGTCACCGGTTGGGTCTGTGTTCATGGGGCTGGTTACCGACCCGACCAATCCGATCTCCAGGGAGCTGCAGGTCTATCCGGAGCTGAGTTTCTTCTACATTGGTTTCAACGCTTCCGCCCCGCCGTTTGACGATGTGAAGGTACGCCAGGCATTCTCGTATGCGGTCGACAAGGAGAGGGTGGCGGCGCTGTCTCTCATGGGCGTCGCGACCACCGCCTACGGAATACTGCCTCCCGGGATGCCTGGCCACGACCAGCGCCTCGCCGGGCTGCGTTTCGATCCGGCAAAGGCCAGGCAGCTCATTGCCGAGTCGAAATACGGCGACGTGTCGAGGCTGCCCCCGATCGTGGTCACTACGTCCGGGTTTGGCGGGTTCATCTCCGGCACGCTGGGTGGGGTTATCGAAGAGTGGAGGCGGAACCTGGGCGTCAAGGTGACGGTCAGGCAGCTCGATCCGGAACGCTATGTCCTCACCTTGAGGCAAGAAAAGGACCAGCTATTCGAGAACGGCTGGATAGCCGACTACCCCGACCCGCAGAACTTCCTCGACGTGCTGTTCCGCGGCCGTGCCCACAACAACACCGGAGAATACGGGAACCCTCAGGTAGACGCCTTGCTGGACCGGGCGGCGGTTGAGCCTGACGAGAACGTAAGGATGGGTCGATACCGGGAAGCGGAGCGCGCCATAGTCGAGGATGCTGCGACCCTGCCCCTGTTCTTTGGCCGCAGCTACGTCCTGGTCAAGCCCTGGGTCGCCGGCTACGTCGAGAGCCCGCTGGGCTACCCGCTTCTGAACAAGATCAGCGTGGGCCTCAGGCCGCCCGGAGGGCTGAAAGTACAATAATCTGACAAACGAGGCTCCCGCGAAGCGTCATTCCGGCCCCCGAGCCGGAATCCAGAATGCTTGGGGCACTGGGTTGTCTGGATACCGGCTGCAGTTTACCATGAGCGCCACGCCCTTCGAGTCCTTCGACATGCTCAGGACATCCTTCGAGCCCTTCGAGAGCCTCAGGGGCCGCCTCAGGAACCGTCTCAGGGACCTGGCGCCGAAGGGCCGGTATGACGGATTGGCTCAAGGTTCTTCCAGTTTCGCGGGATGCTCCCAAATGTCACTTGGCTGTTGACCACTGGTTACTGCGCCAGGCGGTCCATTACCTTCTTCATGGCCTCCCCTATGCCTGCCGGGCTCTGCGAAATGAACGCCCCCGCCTGGCGCAGGACTTCCATCTTCTCCTCGGCCCGTCCCGAGCTGCCGCTAATGATGGCCCCGGCATGCCCCATGCGCCGGCCGGGAGGCGCGGTGGCGCCGGCCACGAAAGCCACTACCGGCTTGCTCATGCCGGACCTGATGAACTCGGCGGCCTCCTGCTCCATAGTGCCCCCGATCTCTCCGATCAAGACCACTGCCCTGGTGTCCCTGTCCTTTTCGAAGAGCTTGAGGATGCCGACAAAGGTGCTCCCCGGAAGCGGGTCGCCCCCGATGCCAACGCAAGTGGTCTGGCCGATGCCCAGCTTCGTCAGTTGTGCGACCGACTCGTAGGTGAGCGTGCCGCTGCGGGAAACCAGCCCCACGTTTCCGGGGAGGTGAATATCGCCGGACATTATGCCGGCGAGCGCCTTGCCCGGCGAGATCACGCCCGGGCAATTCGGGCCGATGAGCGTGGTTGTGCGCCGGTCAAGGTGCCGGTGCACCCGGACCATGTCCATGATTGGTATGCCCTCGGTGATGCAGATGACAAGCTTCAGCCCGGCGTCAGCCGCCTCGAGAATGGCGTCAGCGGCGAAGGGCGCGGGGACGAAGATGATGCTGGCGTTCGTGCCGGCGCCGGCAACCGCCTGCTCCACAGTATTGAATACGGGAACGCCGGCCACCTGTGAGCCGCCCTTGCCCGGGGTGACGCCGGCGACGACCTTTGTGCCGTACCTGAGGCAGCGTTCCGCATGGAAGCTTCCCTCGCCGCCGGTAATGCCCTGGACCAACAGCCTAGTCTTCTGGTCGAGTAAGATGCTCACAGCACCTTGCCTCCTTGCACGGCGGCGACCGCTTTTTCAGCGGCGTCCTTGAAGTCCGCGGCCTCGATGAGCTTCAGTCCGGACTCCCTGAGAATTCGTTTCCCCTCCTGGACGTTCGTGCCCGCGAGCCTGACGACCACGGGCACCGTGATATCGAGCTGCCGGTGCGCTTCAACTATGCCTGAGGCAATAATGTCAGTGCGGGCCATGCCGCCGAAAATGTTGACCAGGATCGCCCTGACCGAAGGATCGGCCATGAATATCCTGAACGAGTTGACCACGCGATCGGTGTTATTGGCCGTGCCGATATCCAGGAAGTTGGCGGCACGTCCACCGCACAGCGTGATAAGGTCCATGACTGCCATGGCCAGGCCGGCGCCGTTGACCATGCAGCCGATCGTGCCGTCTACCTTTACATAATTCTGGATGCCGGACTTCTTGGCCCGGACTTCGATAGGGTCTTCCTGCTCATCGTCGCGCATCTCCACGAGGTCCTTGTGACGGAACTCTGCGTTGTCGTCGAAGTTGAGCTTGGCGTCGACGGCGAGCAACTCTCCCTTGGCCGTGATGGCGAGCGGGTTTATCTCAGCGAGCGAGCAGTCGCTGGCCTCGAACAGGCGATACAGGCTCGCCATCAAAGCAGCAGCCGGGTTGACCAGCTCCTGCCTGAGGCCGACGCCGTAGGCGAGCTTGCGGCCCTGGTAGGCGCGGAATCCGGTCGCTAGGTCGACGTGCACCTTGATTATCTTATCGGGTTGGTCGCGGGCGACCTCTTCGATGTCCATTCCCCCCGCCGCCGAGGCCATCATTACGGGAAGTCGGCTCGCCAGGTCGATGACGATGCCCAGGTATAGCTGACCGGCGATGCTGACCGGCTCCTCCACGAGGAGCTTGTTCACCGGCACTCCCTCGGGGCCGGTCTGATGGGTGACCAGCCGGGTGCCGAGCAATCCGCGGGCCAACGCTTCGGCCTCCTCAGGGGAGTTCGCGGTCTGGATGCCCCCGGCTTTGCCCCGGCCACCGGCGTAGACCTGGGCTTTGAGGACAGACCTGCCACCCAGCCTGGATGTAGCCGCGCACGCCTCCTCCGGCGTCGACGCCACCTCGCCCCTGGGCACCGGTATGCCGGACCTGGCCATCATCGCCTTTGCCTGGTATTCATGTACCTTCATTCGTGCCTCCTGGGATGGCGCCTCGCTGCTTCCGATGCGCGTCATTATAGGGAGGCAGGCCGGGCATATGCAATAGCAGCGCTAAATGGATAATTCTCCCTTTGCAATCTCGTCGCCGATATCCGCCCAGACCTGGGTAAAGGGATACGCCTGGACCTCCTCTTTGTCCAACAGGAAGTTGATGAAACTCCCCAGGTTATCCCTTCTCTTTTCGCTGCAATACTGAGACAGCAGCGGGAAGATGCGTGACGGTAGCATGTAGATACCCGTGGCAATAACGCTGGAAGTGGCCTGTTGTGGCTTTTCATCCAGTCTGACCACTCTGTTGCCCTCAAGTATCACCAGTCCAAGCCGACAGGCTTTGCCAATTTCGCAGGCGCGCTCCTTGTCCCCGACATCGTGTACGGCTATCAACGTGTTCCTGCCATTGAATTTTGCTATCATGTCGGCCAAATCGAATTCAATGTAATTATCGGCAGCTATGACGATCAAGTCTTCGTCGATACTCTTCTTCCTTCTCCAGAAATCGATGGCGCTTACTGCGCCCAACTTCTGGTCATCAGAGGAGGCTCCTTCGACCAGGAT
>JACPRR010000182.1 GCA_016189825.1 Chloroflexota bacterium | reverse complement strand
GCGATACCTTTTGGCCTATTGGCGAAAGTCTAGAGTGTTGTCCTAACAACAGGCTTACAATCAGGTCCATAATTATTTGGAGGGTCAGGAAGGGCCGGGGCTATCTTTGTTGATCTTCGCGTACAAAGCTTGAGTTTCCGCCAGAGGCTCTATGTCAAGCTCCTGCGCCAAAATGCGCCGGCATTCCTGAAACTGCCGCAATGCTTCGTCCCGGCGCCCGGCGGCCCACAGGCAGGACATCAACTGCCGGTGCGCCTCTTCGCGCAGTGGGTCTTTTTCCAGTATCTGGCGGTAACAGAACGCTGCCTGTTCGAAGGACTTTCTAGCTTCGTGGATGCGGCCCAGCCGTTTCAAAAGAGATAGGTAGACCTCGCGGCAGTACTCCCGTTGCGCGGCGCACCAGTCGCAATACGGATCATCCTCGAGGAAATCCCCTCCGTACTCTTTTACCGCCGCCTGGTAAATGGCCAGGGCACCGTTAATGTCGCCGCTGACCTCGCACCCCTCTCCGCGGCTTAGTCCCGTGAGCAGGGCATCAACATCCGTTCTGTACGAGATGGACGTGTTAAAGCGATACGCCCCGCCATCCGTCAGAATGACCTGAGGGCTTTCCCCTGTCGGGTCCTCCATCGCCAGTCTGAGAGAGTGTATGGCTACCCATAGCTTGGACCTCGACCGCGCCGGGTCGCCTTCTGGCCAGAGACATTCCATGAGCACGTGACCGTGGACCGGCTTACCGCGGTGGGCCACCAGTATCTTCAATACTCCAGCAGCGGACCGCCGCTTGAAGTCGGGCATGGCCAACAGCATGCCCCGCTTATAGATGCGGAAGTCGCCCAGGCAACGGATGTCCAGGTACGGGACCGGTCGCGATACTGGTCCGCTTACGCTTGCGCCCGATTGCACAGGGGGCGGGGATTCTGGCTCCGCAGCCTGCAAGTCACGGCAGACCGGCAGAACCGCCTCTACCGCTGCCGCTTCAGCAGCGTCGGAAAAAGACAGGCGTTGCAATGACCTGTCGTGGCCCTCATCGAACAAGAGCGTCAGAATGCCTGCAATCCCGCCGGTCGCTTTCATAGGAAAGCAAAGCGCCGAACGGCTCGTCCCGAGTACGCCGCGACAGGCATCTGAAGGAAGGGTCCGACCCCTCGACATCACCTGCGGCTTCCCTGCGGGAAAAGCGGAGCAAGTACCTGCCAGCGATTCAGACCATGAGCAGCCCCCGGAATCAGGTCTGGGATGGCCAGAGGCTCGGAAAACCCTGCCGCCGGGGCTTTCGCACAGGACTAGCTTGCCAGCACGCGCTTGATTCGCACGAACGATGGCTGCAAGTATTTCAGCGAGCCGCAAGTCCGGGTTTGGTAGAAAGGCCTGTCCCGCCTCGTTCCCGTAACGGGTGCAATCGAGCAACAAGTGCCTGGAGCGCAGGTCTGCCGCGTCCAACAGCAGGCCCAATGGTTTCGAGACCCAGGTCAGGAATTGGAGCCGTGAGGCCGGGTCCGGGCAGGGCTGGCGGGAAGCGATGTTGAGAGACCCCAGGACTGAACCATGAGCGCGCAGCGGCACGCAGGCGTAGAACTGCACGCCCTTTTCCTTGACCCTGGTGCGCAGGTACCGGGGGTCTGCGGTGAGATGTTGAGTGACGAGCGGCTCCGCGTTGGCCATCACCAGGCCGGGAAACCCGACGCCAACGTCGAACCGGGGGATCTGGTAAAAGGCGCTTTGGAACATGCCCTTGTGCGCCGCCAGTACCATCTCGCTGCTCGAGCGGCGGTGAAGGAACAGCTCGGCTGCCTCGGCGCCGGTCACGCGCAGGACTTCTTCCAACGTGAGGTCAACAGACTCGCGAGTGTCACTCAAAGCGGCGAAGTCGCAGACTTTGCCCAGGGCAGCGAGTTGCCGCGTCAGGTCCCATTGGTCAAAGGAAGCAGTGGCTGAACATGAGAAGTCCGGCTCCTTCCCCCGGCGACCGGAAAGCAACGGGGACTGCCGGAACACTATTATCGACCTCGCCAGAGGTCCATCCGGCAACGGTATCACTTCATGGAACAAACGCTCAGCTCCGTTGTTACGCGAGCGTAAGACCAGAGCGGTGCGAGAGCGCCAGACTATGCCGGAGGCAGCGGAGCTGCGGCAGCGGCGGCAAGGCAGTCGCCGCCCCAAAGCATCTCCTCCATGAAACACGTCCCAGCAGTGCCTGCCAACGGCATCCGCCTGGCCGTACCCGAGAACGGCCTCGGCCGCGGGGGGCCATGAAATGATGCGGCTCGACGCATCCAGGAGAACTGTGAAGTCAGACAAGTTTCACCCGCCGAACCGAGGCCCCAGAAGGCGTGTTGCGGGCGGTCCCTTTTCGAATTCGCTGTAAGATAGATGGCCGGAAGGCACGGTACCCACGCTCCGACGGCGCATGAAGCAACGCTCTGCGAACCAACTCTACCAGTGCGGACAATCCCCCGAAAATGACTTTTGTCGCACTGTGCGGGGGGCCAGGGTCAATCCCTGACTGTCAACGCATAACTAACGATATCGCCTTCCTGGAAACCCAGGCGGGTGAAAAAGCGTTGCAACACCCGGTCGTACCTGTCGGCAATCGCGGATATCTGGTCCACGCCCCTTTCTCGACAGTACTGGAACAGCGTGTTTATCAGGGCCCGGCCCACATCTCGATGCTGGGCGTCAGGGTGTACACCGATCTGCTCCACATGAGCGGCGCTCGTTGAGGTCAGCCCAGGCTCTATGAGGCGGCAGAGCACGAAGCCCACGACCTTGCCATCCATCTCGGCCACCCAACTGATGCCCAGCGCGCCTCCGATATAGCTTGAGGGAGGACTGGAGTAGGTAAGCACCCGTTTCTCCCCCACCAGCGCCCGGTCGATATCCAGCACCGCGTAGATGTC
>JACPRR010000197.1 GCA_016189825.1 Chloroflexota bacterium | reverse complement strand
CTCCCTGGCTGCCCCAGGTGCTGTCAAGTCCTCTGATCGCGGGAGCGCCGCTCGGATAGCGCATGAAAGCATGTGCTCCGACGAGCGGGTCCGCCAGCGGCTTTCGCCACGTCTGGAGTGTCCCGTAGTCTACCGGGACCACCTTGGCGTCAACTCCAATCTTTCTCCAGTAGCCGGCGATGACCTCGCTCAGTTGTGGAAGCCACGGGGTGCCCGAGATGGGATGTGCATATAATATCACCGGGAACCCGCCGTTCGGATAGCCGGCTTCCTTGAGCAACTGCTTCGCCTGTTCCGGATCGTACTTGTACATGGCGGCGAAGTACTTCTCCCAATAAGGGACGTCAATCTCCAGCGTTGCTGTCGTGGTCTGGACAGGCATAGCCGGTCCACCCAATCCCCTGAAGAACTTCTTCCTGATCTCGTCGCGGTTGATCGATATCGCCAGCGCCTTCCTGACCCGAATATCGCTCACCGCTGCATTCGCCGCCCTCTGATCATACGTGCCATAGAACATGGAACCGATTCCCACCTGGTCCACGACCGGGGTCTGGAATCCCATCGATTGTAGCTCCAGCAGGCTATCGAGGTTAGTTTCAATGATGTCGACAGCCCCGGTTTTGAGCGAAGCGACCCTCGTGGATTCCTCGGGCACAAGGACTATTGTCAGTTTCTTGAACGAAGGGACCATCCGCCAGTGGCTATTCACCGCCTCGAATTGCACCATGTCGCCCGGGACGTGTTTGGAGAACCTGAAGGGGCCGGTGCCCACCGGGTTGGCTGAAGCGTAGGGCCAGCCCCGGGCTTCAATGTAGGACTTCGGCATCACAGCGCCTTGCTGGGGGGACCCCAGTGTGATCCAGGTGGGGAAGTATGGTTGCGGGCCCCGAGTGGAGACCCTGACAGTGCGGGCGTCAACTATCTCGATCTTGCTGACGCCGTTTCTCATCATCGGCTGGAGGGAGTCGGGCCTCATATACTGTTCCAGGCTGAACTTGATATCCCGGGCGTCCACCTCATCGCCGTTGTGGAACATGACGCCTTTGCGGACATGCAGCGTCCAAGAAAGGGCATCGGGGGCCATCACGTAATCCTCGACCACTCCTGGCGTTAGCTGGCCCTTGTCCTGCCAGAGCATGACATCGAACATCGGGTCCGCCAGGCTGAGATCGGTCGCGGCCATGACGGGAAGCTCGAACTTTTCCCTGCCGAAGGTCGCCACCGCAACGCGCAGCTCTCCGTAGGGGCCGGCCGGCATGGTGATCCCGGCGGCCGCTGGTATTGGAGACGAGGCTATTGCCTTTATGGAGGTCGGAGAAACGGCCGGCGCGCAGCCGCCCGCTGCGAAAAGGAGAGCCGCCAGCGCTAGTACCGCGGCGCTTGTTGCCTGCTTGATTCTCATACGAGTTTGTCCGCAGAGCAACCTGTTGAAAAGTGTCTCCTGGCTGTCCGCCCGGTTGAGTTCATAGGTAGGATAAGAGATGGTATATCCGCTAACCTCCGGTGTCAAGCTGCAGATACCTGGTCTCCGGGAAACGCCACCGGGCGTTCTATCCGATAACCCCTTCCTCGACCAGTTGGGCGTATTCTGCCGGGTCCATGCCCAGCAGATCGAAGAAAACATAGTCGTTGTGTTCGCCCAGGAGCGGGCCCGGTCGCTGAAAGCGCGCCGGCGTGCTGCTGAGCCGGGCCGATGGAGCTTCGAAGGTGAACGCTTCCATGCCCCGTTCCGTTGATTTCCAGAAATGATCGCGGTGGAGTAGCTGCGGGTCCTCATCCAGGTCCTGAACCGTCTCCGCCACTGCGGCGGGGATCCCCGCTTGCTGTAGCCTCAGCGAGAGGTCGAGGGCCTGTTGCCCGCTGGTCCACTCCTCCATAAGACGGTCCAATTCGTCGGCATGTTCGACCCTTCTCAACAATGTGGAAAGCCGCTTGTCGCGTGCCCAAGTACGGTCGATCATGGTAAAGAGACTCCGCCATTCCTCATCGGTGAACACGGTCACAGCACACCACCTGTTATCGCCCTGGCAGCGGTAGACTCCGTGTGGCGCGGCCGCGGGGTGTCTGTTGCCACGACGCGTCAGGGCCCGCCCGTTGGCGCTGTAATCGGCAATCGCCGTGTCCAGGGTGTCCAGGCATCCTTCGAAGCTCGAACCGTCGATGAACTGGCCCTTGCCCGTCTGCCTGCGGTATTCCAGCGCGGCCAGTATGACGATTGCCCACATCCAGGGAAGGTAGTGGTCCCCGAAGGCGACCGCCGGGGACATCGGGGGCTGGTCTGGCCATCCTGTGAGGTCGTCGATACCTTCCAGGGCATGCATGATGAATCCCTGGCCCCTGAAGCCGCGATACGGCCCGGTTTGTCCGCCGAAGGAAGCGCTCAGCATGATGACGTCCGGCTTGATCTTGCGCAGTCCATCGTAACCGAGGCCCAGCCGGTGGATTACGTCAACGCTGAAGTTCTCAGTTACGACGTCGGCAATGCCGACAAGCCTTTTCGCCAGAGTGACCCCCTTGGGTTGCTTCAGGTTGATGAGCACGCCGAGCTTATTCTGGTTATACCTGCTGAACAGCGGGTTGCGGTCGGGGTCACGGTTGCCATCCACGTAGTACTCGGCACGCCGGATGAAGTCCATGGTGCTGAAGCTCTCGACTTTGATGGCCTCCGCCCCGAAATCTGCCAGGAAGCTGGTCGCCAGGGGGTCTATGGCGCCGAAGCCGAAATCGATGATCCGGATGCCGCTGAGCGCATCGCTCCCGATCGGAATGCGGCCGTTCATATCACGCCCCCTTCCTTGAGGGCGACCATATCCTCAGTGCTAAGCCCCAACTCCTTCCCGTAGATTTCCGCGTTATGTTCCCCGACGAAGGGCGCCCGCCGTGAGTACCGCCACGCCATCCCGTCGCTCTTGAATGGCGCTCCGGCGTAGAGGATGCTCCCGCCAAGCTCCGGATGCTCGACACTTACGAAGTAGTCCCTCTCTCTCAGATGAGCGTCATTCATGACATCTTCTACGCCGTTTACCTTGGCTATCTGGATGCCCCGCTCTTGCGCGCCCCACATTAGCTCGTCCTTGGTGTGCCTGGCCGCAAAAGCGCGGAACAGGTCATCGATGTGTTCCTTCTCTTCCCTGGAAACAACGGCCGCCTCGAGGAATATCGCATCCCATTTCTTGTCGAACAAGTCCCCTGCCATTCCCTCGCCGGCAAGCCATTCGCGCAGTGGCTTCCGGCCCCTATCGTAGGTCGTATGACAGACCACCCACCCATCCCTGGTGGGGAAGAGGTCCATGAGGACCGGCCTGCCCCTGGCTAGCGCACCCATCCTCGTCCTGTAGGGGACAAGGTGAAGGCTCCTCCGCCACAGTATTGGTGGCACGATCTGTCCCATGAGGCTCTCCTGGGCGGAAACGTCGACGTGCTGCCCTCTGCCGGTCCGTTGGCGGCAGGTGTGGGCCACCATGGTAGCTGCTGCAGCCTCAAGCCCGGTCTGGACGTACGCCATTGGCGTGGCAATTTGCACCGGCGGTCCGTCTTCGTCGCCGCAAAGGTGGAGGAAGCCGCTGGCGGCGGAAACGACCAGGTTGGACCCCTTGGATTTGCTATGAGGGCCGGTCGAACCCCATGGTGTGATAGAGGTGAAAACAATACCGGGGTTGATTGCGTTGACTTCGGGGTAGCCAAGTCCCAACGCGTCAAGGTGACCCGGCCGAAAACATTCCACGATGAAGTGTGCGGTGCGGGCCAAACGCTGGAACAGCTCCCGCCCGCTGGCACGCTCCAGGTTCAGCGTGATGCTTTTCTTGTTGAGATTATAAGTGAACCAGTGGAGGCTTTTTCCCGGGTCAGGGTCGTCGTGGTAGAAGGGCCCGATACGTCGAGTCGGGTCTCCCCCCGGTGGTTCAATCTTGATGACGTCCGCGCCGAGCGCAGCCAGTATCTTGGTGCAGAAAACGCCGCTCTCATCAGTCAGGTCGAGGACTCTGTACGGCGCAAGCGGCAACCTTTGCTTCTCTATGTTCTGCGCGTTGCTCATCCCGCCGTTACCGGCCGTTGAACTGAGGCTGGCGTTTTTCCCTGAAGGCGGTCCGGCCTTCCTTGTAGTCCTCGGTGAAGTAGCACAGCCGCTGCGTTGCCGCGCAGGCTTCCAGCAGGTTATTTACGTCCTGCTTGATCTTGGTGTTGATGGAGCGTTTTGTCCATCCCAGGGCCAGGCTCGGCCCCTTCGCCAGCCGGCCGGCAAGCTGTTTTGCCGTCGGCATCAGTTGCTCCAAAGGCACAACTTTGTTGATGAGCCCGATCCTCTCAGCCTCCTTGGCGTCGATGTTGTCGCCTGTCATGAGGAACTCTTTCGCCTTGGCCGGGCCCACCAGGAGCGGCCAGATCACCGTCCCGCCGTCGCCGGCCGTTATGCCCACACGTATGTGCCCATCGCCAAACTTGGCTACGTCGGCGGCAATGACCATATCGCAGAATAGAGCGAGCGTGGCCCCCAGGCCATTGGCGGGGCCGTTGACCGCGGCGATGATCGGTTTGTCCAGGTCAAGTATGTAGTTGATCATCGTTATTGCCCGGTTCTGCAGGGACAGCTCCCGTTTCTGCTGGGCCTGGATGAAATCGTCGCCGCTGCCCCTCTTCTGGTCGCCGCCGGCGCAGAACGCCCTCCCCGCGCCGGTCAGGATGATGGCTTTGACCCTGTCATCCTGTGCCAGGTCGGGGAAGATGCGGTAGTGCAACTCGATGGAGCCTTCTTCGCTCGGCGCATTGAGCACTTCCGGGCGGTTGAGCGTGACGATGGCCACGCCGTCTTCGATTTCCACCTTGAGGTAATGGTAAGTCG
>JACPRR010000193.1 GCA_016189825.1 Chloroflexota bacterium | reverse complement strand
CAACATATACTGGCTAATCGTATCCAGGGCGATCCAGGGGGCGGGCGCCGGTGGCTTCGTCCCTTCGGCGACTGGCATCGTAGCCGATACCTTTCCGGAATCGAGGCAGCGGTATATCGGGTTGCTGGTCAGCATGGTGAGTGTGGGAGTGGCCCTGGGCCCCGTCGTCGGGGGCTGGTTGACGTACACCTTCGATTGGAGGTTCATCTTCTGGTCTGCCATACCACTGAGCGCCCTGGCGCTCCTGGCGGGTGCGGTACTCCTGAAGCCGGACAAGGAAATGCAAAAGGCCCACCTGGATATCAGGGGAGCCGGGCTCCTCGCTGTTTCGCTGACTACCTTCATGATCGGCCTCACTACCATCGGCAGGAAGGGCGCCGGGGGTTCGTGGACGAGCGGGCTCGGTCTGCTTGTTCTCGGCTGCGCTCTGATGGCTCTTTTCCTGCGGCACGAAAGGCGTGCGAAGAATCCCGTGATCGACCTGGAGTTGATCCGGGGCCGGCCTTTCTTGGGCTCGAACATCTACAACGTTATCTTCGGGGCTTTCCTGGGCGCGCTGACCTTTTTGCCGCTCTACGCGGTCACCGTGTACAACGCGTCGACCGTTGAAAGCGGCCTGGTAGTCACTCCTAAAGCGATTGGCATGATGGTGGGCTCTATTGGGAGCAGCTTCATGTTGCTGCGCTGGGGATACCGCAAGCCCATGATTGTCGGGACCGCGCTGCTGATGGTGGGAGCCCTGGTATTCGGTTTCGAGCCGCGTAATACCGGGGTGGCAGGGATCGCTTTGGGAGGAATCGCAGTCATGCTTGTTGGAGTCGCCATGTCCGGTCTCGGCCACGGGATCTCCTCGCCCGCTTCCAACAATGCCTGCATTGAGCTCATGCCTGATAAGGTGTCCACGATAACCGGCATCAGGAATGCCTGCCGGCACAGCGGAGTGGCATTGAGCATCGCTATTGCGTCACTGGTGCTGGACTGGTCCGGCGACCTTGCCCGGGGTTTTGAGTTCGTCTTCTTCGGCCTGGCGGCAGTCGGGCTGTTGGCCTTGCCGTGCATACTTGTGATGCCGCGCTCGCCGAAGGATGTTCCCGTCAACAATGCCCGGCCGGTACGGCGGCCCTTGCCGGACTGAGGTGTGGCCCGGTGGTTGAGTACCGCAGGGTAACGGACAGTTTCCTTAATGCCCTCGAGAGCATTGCCGGCAAGAGTCACGTGCTGACGGCGCGGGATGACATGGCTGCATACTCCGGCGACGAGGCCTGCCGTGCCGCCGGACCGTTGCGGAGCGAGCCGGAGGTAGTAGTCAGGCCCGCTGATGCCAGCGAGGTTGCCCGGGTGCTGGCGCTTGCCAGCGACGCGCTTGTCCCGGTGACGCCGAGGGGTGGTGGGACCGGGCTCAGCGGAGGCGCGGTGCCCGCACGCGGCGGCGTCGTCCTTTCCCTTGACCGCATGGCGCGGATCAAGGAGGTCGACGAGCGGAACTTTGTCGCCGTCGTAGAGCCGGGAGTCCTTCTCAAGGACCTGCAGCAGGCGGTCGAGGCAAGAGGCCTGTGCTATCCGCTGTACCCCGGCGAGAAGACGGCGCACGTTGGCGGAAACGTGGCCACCAACGCGGGCGGGATGCGGGCGATGAAGTACGGCGCCACGAAGGCCTGGGTCCTCGGATTGGAGCTAGCCCTTCCCACCGGCGACCTCATCCGCACTGGCGGGAAGCTCGTGAAGTGCTCGACGGGCTACAACATCACGGGCCTTGTGGCCGGCTCCGAAGGCACGCTGGCGGTGGTGACCGAGGCGACCTTGCGCCTCACCACGCCGCCCTTGTACGAGGAGGCGTTCCTGGTCCCGTTCTCCACGCTGGAACAGGCCATTGGCGCTGTGCCCGACCTCATCAAGGAACGCGTGCCGCTGGCCGGGCTGGAGTTCCTCGAGAAGGATGCTTTGCGCCTGATGGAGGCTCACCTGGGGCGCGAGATGCCCATGCGGCAGCACGAGGCGTTTCTGCTGGGAATCATTGAGGGCGGTTCGCAGGACGACGTGTTGGCGGCGGCGAACCGGGCCAGCGAGGTGTGCGCGACTCACGGCTCGAGCGACATTTACGTGGCAGGGAGCGCAAAAGCGAGGCGGGAGTTGCTCGAAGCCCGAGCTTCCCTGTTCCATGCTGTGAAGCGTTCAGGCCTCATCGAGATAGCCGATGTCGTCGTGCCGCCGAGCCGGATCGCGGAGTTCATCGGCAAGGTCAAGGAGATATCTCGACGGCACGGGTTGCCCGTCCTCGCGTACGGCCATGCCGGGGATGGCAATGTGCATCTGCATCCCATGGGACAGGGGATGGACGAAGGGGAATGGGAGCAGAGGCTGCCGGGAGTGATGGAAGAAATGTACCGGGCCGGGGCGTCTCTCGGGGGCACGGTGTCCGGCGAGCACGGGCTGGGCTCTGAAAAGAAGAAGTACCTCCGCCTGGCGGTGCCGCCTGAGCAGATCGAGCTGATGAAGCGCATCAAAACGGCGTTCGACCCGAAGGGTATCCTCAATCCCGGGAAGGTGTTCGACTAATACAAACGAACTAAATGATGTTGCATCCCTATGGTGGCACAGGCGTCCCTGCCTGTGCGCCATGCCGCAAATTCCAAGGCGTTTGTATTTAGCACGAAGGCGCGACGCCGGGCCGCGCCTCCTTGCTGGCATGCTCCATTCCAGCTTCGATCGCCCTTTCGTCTATCTCCAGCAGCTCGGGGTGGCTTTTCTGCAAAGCCTTGCGCAGGGCGCCTCTCAGCGACTCGAGGGTGACAACCGGCCTTGAGGCGAGCAGCGCCCCGGTGATGACGACATTCGCGACGTCCTTGTTTCCGAGTCCGGCGGCGATATCGGTCGCAGGGACATAAAGGGTCTGGATATCTTTCCGCTGCGAAATCGCCTCCACCAGCGACTTGTTGACTAGCAACAGACCATCCGCACGCACCCTGGGCTCGAACCGGGCCATTGAGGGCTCGTTCATCACGATGGCGACTGTGGGCCGCGACACCACAAGGGCGCCGAT
>JACPRR010000179.1 GCA_016189825.1 Chloroflexota bacterium | reverse complement strand
TATCAGCTCCTCCCTGGGGAAGACCTTCGACCAGATCGCCGAACGGGCGCTGTGGCGTATCAGGATGCTGGTGGGAGCTACGCCTAGGGTTTCCTGCTACATATTGGACCTGAAAGGGCAGGTCCTGGGCAGCAGCGTATGAACAAGGTATGCGTTATCGGCGTTGGCCCCGGCGATGACGCCTTCATCGCTCCGGCGGCGCGCCAGAAAGTGGCAGAATGTGACCTCATACTTGGCAGCGAGCGCCTCACGCGGCTTTTCGACAAGCCGAGCCAGCCTCTGCAACTGCGCGGAAACCCTCCGCATAGCATCCAATTCATACTTGCAAACCGTGATCGGGCCAGAATAGGCGTCCTGGTATCGGGCGACCCCGGCCTTTACAGTTTCATGGGCACGCTTTCCAGGTTTCTCGGCAGAGACGACTACGAGGTCGTCCCGGGCATCAGCGCTGTGCAGCTAGCCTTTGCGCGGGCCAAAGAGACCTGGGAAAACGCCCTCATACTGAGCCTGCACGGGCGCGCGCGGGGCGACCTCGACGATGTGGTGAAGCGGCACGCCAAACTGGCGGTGCTCACCGATGACCGCTGGTCGCCGGCGGCCCTGGCGCGGTACCTGCTGGAACGTGGCCTGGAAGACAGGGAATTCATCGTCTGCCAGGACCTGTCCTACCCCGGAGAGCGAATCTGGCGTGGCGATGTCCGGTCGGCCGCTGCGGAAGTATTCGGGGAAGGCGCGCTGAGCGTGGTCCTGGTCATAGATAGGAAGCGATGCAAGGGAAGCTTTACGGCATAGGGATCGGGCCGGGAGATCCCGGGCTGATCACGGTCAAGGCCCTGGAGATACTCAAAGCTGCGGACGTGGTATGCGTCCCCAAGGGAGATAGGAGCGAGGGCAGCCTGGCCCAGTCCATCATCCAGGGGCTCTTGCCGCAGAAGGAATACCTGACGCTGCGCTTCCCCATGGTGTACGAGACATCGTATTTGGAAACGCACTGGGGAGCGGCCGCGGAAGCGGTCGCTGAGAAGCTGGCGCTGGGTAAGTGCGTTGCCTTCATCACCCTTGGCGACCCCACGCTGTACTCTACCTACATATATCTGCTGCGGGCGCTGACGCTGACAATGCCTGATCTCTGCGTGGAGACCATACCAGGCGTCACTTCGGTCACGGCGAGCGCCGCCCTGGCGAATCTCCCCCTGGCGGAAGGAGAGCAGCGACTGGCGATTGTGCCGGGATCGACCCCCGAAGCTTCACTGCGACGAATAATGCGGGAATTCGATACTGTGGTGCTGATGAAAATCGGGAAGAGGCTGCCGCAAATACAAAGTCTCATCGCCGAACTGGGCCTGTCAGCTAATGCCGTCCTGGTGTCGCGGGCAGGGCTTTCCGGGCAGACCGTGGTCAGAGACACCTCCCGTATCGATGACCCCCAGATGGGCTATCTCTCGCTGATAATAGTTCGGAACAGCACCGGGGCGATGGCATGAAAGTGTATTTCATCGGCGCTGGCCCGGGTGACCCCGGACTCGTCACGCTGAAGGCAAAACAAGCCATCGAAGAAGCGGACGTGATCATCTACGCCGGCTCGCTGGTCAATCCGGAGCTGCTGCGGTGGGCAAAGGCGGGAGCGGCCGTGCACAACTCGGCCGGCATGACGTTTGAGCAGGTGACAGGAGTGATCGCCAGGGCTTATGCGGAGGGCAAGACCGTGGCCCGCCTGCATACCGGGGACATCACCCTTTACAGCGCCATTCAAGAGCAAATAGGCTGGTGCGTGGAAAACTCCGTCCCCTACCAGGTTATTCCAGGCGTCAGCTCCTATTCCGCAGCTTGCGCCACGCTGGGGCAGGAGTTGACGCTGCCGGGCATCAGCCAGACAGTTGTCCTCACCCGGATAGGCGGCAGGACCGACGGACCCGAGGGGCTGGAACTCAGGGCGCTAGCCGGCACCAAGGCCACCCTGGTGCTCTTCCTCAGCGCGCAGCACATTGACAGGGTCGTTGCCGAGCTCAGTGAAGCCTGCGGCCCGGATATGCCGGTAGCGGTTGTTCAGAAGGCGTCCTGGCCCGAGGAGAAGGTCATAACCGGGACCTTGCGCGACATCGCGGACAAGGTGAAACAGGCGGGCATGGATAAGACCGCCATAATAATCATCGGCGAAGTCCTCAACAAGCGCGGCGAGAGATCACGCCTGTACGACAAGTCGTTCGGCCACGCCTTCAGGAGCGCGGGATGACCCTTGCCGTGGTGGCCCTCACTGCCAGGGGGGCAGCGGTAGCCGGGCGCCTGTTGGGGCCTTTGGGGCAGCCTCACCTGTACCTGCCGGCGGGCGTGGCAGAGGGACAATTGGAACCGCGACGACGCTTTGAAAGCGTCATCGAGCTGACCGGGGAGATATTCCCCCTGTACCGGGGCCTCGTATATGTCATGGCGGCCGGCATCGTTGTCCGGTCCATCGCTCCCTGCGTGCGCAGCAAGCATGCAGACCCCGGCGTGGTGGTAGTTGATGACGCCGCCCGTTTCGCCATCAGTCTGCTCTCGGGACATGAGGGAGGCGCGAACAACCTGGCGGTGCGCGTGAGCAACGCGCTGGGAGCGGAGCCAGTGATCACTACCGCCTCCGAGACGGTGAAGCGCGTGATCGTGGGAATCGGCTCCCGGCGAGGAGTGGCCAGGGAAATGGTGAAAGCCGCCCTGGACCGCGCTTTGCAAATGGCCGGGAAGGACGCTAACGCGGTACGCTGGGCGGCCACGATAGACCGCAAGCAGGACGAACGCGGAATACGGGAAGCATGCCAGGACTACGGGATACCGCTTCGCATCATATCGAGCCGCGCCGTCCGGGGCTTCGGCGGCAATTTCAATCGTTCGCCGGTGGTAAAGAAACACCTAGGCGTGGAAGGAGTATGCGAGCCGTGCGCTTTACTGGCAGGGAAGGACGCTCATCTGATCCTGGAAAAGACCGCCATGGACGGTGTGACCATAGCCGTGGCGATGGAAGGGCCGGAAAACT
>JACPRR010000187.1 GCA_016189825.1 Chloroflexota bacterium | reverse complement strand
CTCCAAGGACCCGCCGAAGAAGCCGGTCCTCGTTACTGACCTTACCCTTCGGGATGGACACCAGTCGCTATTCGCCACCAGAATGCGGACGGAGGACATGGAGCCGATTGCCGCAGAGATCGAGAAGGCCGGGTTCTGGTCGGTTGAAATGTGGGGCGGAGCAACGTTCGACGTGGGGACGCGTTTCCTCAATGATGATCCCTGGGAGAGGATACGGCGGCTCAGGAAGCTCATGCCGAAGTCAAGGTTCCAGATGCTGTTGCGGGGTCAGAACCTGGTGGGATACAGGCACTATGCCGATGATGTTGTTCGCGCTTTCGTGCACCACGCGGCAGAAACCGGCATTGACGTGTTCAGAGTGTTCGACGCAGTCAACGACGAGCGCAATTTCGAGACTGCCTTCAGGGCCATAAAGGAATCAGGCAAGCATATTCAGGGAACCCTGTGCTACTCGCTTACACAGCAGAAGATGGGCGGACCGGTATACAACGTGGAGTATTACGTCGCCAAGGCCCGCATCATCGAGGACATGGGCGCTGACAGCTTTTGCATCAAGGATATGGCCGGTCTTATCGCGCCGGACGACGCCTACGTTCTGGTGAAGGCGCTCAAGAAAGAGTTGAGAATACCAGTGGCCCTGCACTCGCACTACACAAGCGGTATGGCCTCGATGAGCCTGCTGAAGGCTATTGAGGCCGACGTAGACATGATTGATACGGTGGCTGCCCCATTTGGACTGCGATCATCGCATCCGGCGTTAGAACCGCTCCTCGTTGCCCTCAAGGGCTCATCCCGTGAGATTGGCATCGACCTGGCCCATCTCCTCAAGATAGGCGAGTACCTGGAATCGATTGCGCCCAAGTACGGCGACTATCTTGATACCACGAAGCTCTCCGTTATTGACACCGCCGTTCTAATGCACCAGGTGCCCGGAGGGATGTTCACCAACCTGGTCTCTCAGTTGCGGGAGGCCGGCGCGCTCGACAAGCTGGGCGAAGTGTATGCCGAGCTTCCCAGGACGCGCAAGGAACTTGGCTATCCGCCGCTGGTCACGCCCACTAGCCAGATCGTCGGCGCCCAGGCGGTGTCGAACGTGTTGTTCGGCAGGTACCGGATGGTCTCGCGCGAAGTCAAGGACTATTTATTCGGGCTGTACGGCAGGCCTCCCGCGCCAGTCGATCCCGAGGTGCAGAAGATCGTGCTCAAGGGATATGAGCGCGGCGAAACGCCGATAACGGTGCGCGCTGCCGACATACTGCAGCCGGAGATGGAGAGGGCCAGGGAAGCGGTAAAGGGTGTCGCCAGGGACGTTGGCGACGTGCTCGTGTATGCCCTTTACCCGACGACCGGCATGCGATTCCTCAAGTGGAAGTACGGGCTCGAAACTCCCCCAGCGGAGACGAAAGCGAAAACGCTCGCCGATGTGAAGCGCGAAGACGAACTGTGCGCGAAAGCGAAGGCGGGCAAGCTGGTGGAGAAACCTGCCCTCGTGGCGCCCCCCAAAGGCGCGGCGCTCCGCGCATTCAACGTCTACGTTGGCGACGAGTACTACAGGGTGGAGGTCGAGCCGTCGGCCGCTGCCGCGATGGTCAGCCCGACCGGGGCCCCGGCGCCTGCCGCGGCGCCGGTTGCTCCTGGTTCCAGGTCCCCGACCGCACAGCCAGTCCAACGGGAGGCGCCAGCGAAGGCTGCCATGGCCACGCCGGAAGAGGATGGGCCAAGCGTGATTACCACTCCCTTGCCCGGCATCTTGCTGCGCTACCTGGTGCAGGCCGACCAGCAAGTGGATGCCGGGACGCCGGTCGCCGTCGTTGAGGCGATGAAGATGGAGAACACCATCGCCACGCCGGTCGCTGGCAAGGTGAAATCGTTGAACGCTACTGTTGGCGGCAAGGTGAATAAGGGTGATATACTGGCTGTCGTTGTCTGAAACGGCGCCAAACGACGAACCCAAAGACAAGGTTGTCTTCTATCACCATTGGTGCAAGAAGTGCGGCATATGCGCTGCGGTTTGTCCCAAGGGGGCCCTGGCCTACGACAAGGAGGGACATCCCTATTTGAAGGACCCCGAGGCGTGCAAGAGCTGCGGACAATGTGAGCTCCTGTGTCCTGACCAGGCCATCACTGTGCCCGCCCGTCACGAAGAGTGAGTGCCGCCACAGGGCCCCGTCGGGTGGAAAGAATTGGTGCACATCTGTGAGCGCTGAAACCACCTCTCGTTCGCTACGGTTCATGCAGGGCAACGAGGCCATCGCTGAGGGCGCCCTCGCTGCAGGTATTGGCTTTTTTGGCGCCTACCCGATTACCCCTGCGAACGAGATTGGCGAGATCATGGCAAGGGAACTGCCCCGCCGCGGTGGCGTGTTTATCCAGATGGAGGACGAGATAGCCTCCCTGGCGGCGGTGGTCGGCGCGTCGCTGGGCGGGCTCAAGGCGGCTACGGCAACGAGCGGTCCCGGGTTCTCACTTATGCAGGAGAACATCGGGTATGCCGCCTCAACCGAGATTCCTTGCGTGGTAATAAACGTGCAGCGGGCCGGTCCCAGCACTGGGCTGCCAACGGGCCCGGCGCAGGGTGATGTCATGCAGTCCCGCTGGGGCACCCACGGGGACCACCCCATCATTGTGCTTGCCCCTTCCAGTGTCAGCGAATGCTACGGATTGACGGTCAGGGCTTTCAATCTGTCCGAGAAGTACCGTACCCCGGTAATTCTGCTTGCGGATGAGGCTGTCGGCCATATGAGGGAAGCGGTCGGGGATCTGCCTGCGCTGCCGGTAATCAACCGGGCCCGCGCTGAGGTGCCGGCTGAATGGTACTTCCCCTACGACAACAACCTTGGGGACGTTCCCCCTCTGGCGAACTTCGGCGAAGGCTATCGTTATCACGTCACCGGGCTATTCCATGACAAGTCAGGGTTCCCTACGGAGCGACAGGATGAGATTGAGCCATGGATGGAGCGACTGTTCCACAAGATAGAGGGCAACCTGGACGACATTGTCCAGGTGGAAGAAGAGGCAGTCGAGGACGCTGAAACCGTGCTGATCAGCTACGGCGGAGCAGCACGCTCGGCCCGTCACGCCATGAATCAGGCGAGGGAAAAGGGTGTCCGGGTTGGCTTGCTGAGGTTGCTTACCCTGTGGCCGTTTGCGGCGGCGAAGGTGCGCAGCCTTTCGCAGCAAGCGATAAGATTCATCGTCGTAGAGATGAATCGTGGCCAGATGACGCTCGAAGTGGAGAGAGTGGTAGCCGGCAGGATACCGGTGGACGCCGTCCACCGGTATGACGGGCAGTTGATAAATCCGCATCCGATCATGAAGGCAATAGAAGAGGCGTAGATGGCGATGGAAAAGATGCCGCCTATGCAGTACTACCTGCGGTCGAAGAAGAAGTTCCCCACGGTCTGGTGCCCCGGATGCGGGATCGGCATTGTGCAAGGGGGCATCATCAGGGGGATCGAGCGGCTCAGACTGAGCAAGGATGAGGTGGCAATGATTTCCGGCATCGGGTGCACGGGGCGGATGCCGGTTTACGTGGACTTCAATACCATGCATACCACACATGGCCGCGCCCTCGCGTTCGCGACTGGTCTGAAGCTGGCCAAGCCGGGTATGAAGGTGCTGGTCGTGATGGGCGACGGCGATGCCGTGGCCATAGGCGGAAATCACTTCATCCACGCGGCGCGGCGCAATCTCGACCTTACTGCGATCATAGTGAACAACCAGACGTATGGCATGACGGGCGGGCAACAGTCTCCGACCACACCGCTCGGAGATCTGGCGACAGTTGCGCCGTACGGAAACATCGACCAACCGTTCGATATCTGCGGGCTGGCCGAGGCAGCAGGTGCGGCCTTCGTGGCACGGACTACTGCATATCATGCGGTCGAAATAGAGCGGTTCGTGGCACGAGGTATTGAGAAGAAGGGTTTCGCGGTTATCGAAGTGTTGAGTCAGTGCCCCGTGTTCTACGGGCGGATAGCCCGCAGGCAGAACGCAGTCGAGATGCTCCACTGGTATCGTGACAACACCAGCGCCGAGGCCCTGGAGGGCAAGGTGCGGCGTGGCGTGCTCGTCGACCGGGACATTCCGGAATACGGAGATCGGTATCGTGAGATTGTCGCGCGGGCCAGAGGGGAAAAAGCCCGGCGGGCGGAGGGAGGCCGGCGCAGGTGAGCTACCGGTATGAAGTGCGCTTGGCCGGCGAGGGCGGACAGGGGGTGGTTACCGCTGGCCTCATCCTTGCGGAGGCGGCCTCCGTCCACGAAGGGAAGAACGTGGTCATGACGCAGACCTACGCCGCTCAACAGCGGGGTGGGCCGGCGAGGGCGGAGGTCATCATCAGCGACGACCAGATTGACTACCCTAAGGTCGCCGAAGCGGACCTGTTGCTCGCCTTGAATCAGGACGCGTATGACAGGTATCATCATCAGATGAAACGGGACGGAGTTATCATCGTCGAGTCTTCCCGGGTCGGTGGCGAGCAGGCCGACCGCGTCATGGTGCACAAGATTCCGCTGGAGGAGATTTCCTGCCAGGCGACTGGCGCCGGGATCAGCGCGAACTTCGTTGCGCTGGGTGTGATATCCGGGCTGAAAGGGATAGTGAGCGCGGTGTCACTACGAGCGGCGCTGAAAGCCAGGGAGTCTGGAACGGTGAGAACACGCAATCTGAAAGCACTCAGCGCCGGGTTCCTCGTTGGAAGACATATGAAGAAGGGGAAGATAGCCTTCCCCGTAGAGTTCAGACAGGAGATCGATGGGTAGGACACTGGCCGAAAAGATACTGAGTCAGAGGTCAGGCTCGGAAGCGCGGGCCGGCGATATCGCGGTGGTCCCGGTCGACCTGGCCTTCGTGCAGGACACCACCGGGCCACTCACCGTACGTCAATTCTATGAGAGCGGCTTGAAGAAAATCAAGGACCCGGGCAAGGCAGCTCTCTTCCTCGACCACGCTGCGCCGAGCCCGCGGTCAGAGCTTTCCAATGACCACATGCTGTTGCGGAGCTTCGCCGCGGAACAAGGCTGCATGATATTCGATGTCGGTGAAGGGGTGTGCCATCAGCTCGTGGCAGAGCGCCTGGCGGGGCCGGGGGAAATAATCCTGGGGGCTGATTCGCATTCCGTAACTGCGGGCGCACTGGGAGCGTTCGCCACGGGCATGGGGTCTACCGACGTAGCGATCGCTATGGGGTTGGGGAGAACGTGGCTGAGGGTCCCGGAAACCATCAGGGTGACTATCAAAGGCACCTTTCCCACAGGGGTGTACGCCAAGGACGCCATACTGTACCTGATCGGGAGGATCGGGGCCGATGGGGCTACATACAAGTCCCTCGAGTTCGGGGGCGACGCAGTTACGGCCATGGCGATGTCCGAGCGGCTGACGATAGCGAACATGGCTGTGGAGGCAGGGGCGAAGGTCGGCCTCTTCCCTTCGGATGAGGTCACAAGAGAGTACCTGAAAGCCCGCGGGCGGCCTGGCAAGTACGTCGCCCTGGCCCCGGATGCCGATGCCGTTTATGAATCAGCAATCGGCATCGATGCCAGGAAGCTCGAACCAACGGTGTCGAAGCCCCATACTGTAGACAATGTCGCGACCGCCAGGGCGTTGCAAGGGACGAAGGTACAACAGGTTTTCATTGGTACTTGCACTAACGGAAGGATCGAGGATTTCGCGGTCGCCGCGAGCATACTGAGGGGCAAGCGGCGCCACGAGGATGTCAGGTTGCTCCTTGGCCCGGCATCCAAACAGGTATTGCTCGATGCCATGGAACGGGGTTACATCCAGGAGCTTGTCCGGGCCGGCGGCATTGTACTGCCCCCCGGCTGCGCCGCCTGCTTGGGTGTCCACCAGGGCATTCTGGGCAACGGAGAGGCCTGCCTGTCCACCGCAAACCGCAATTTCAAGGGGCGGATGGGTAACCCGGACTCATTCATCTATCTGGCAAGCCCCGCGACCGCGGCAGCATCAGCCCTTGCGGGAGAAATCACGGACCCCAGGGAGGTCATGTAGTGCTTCGAGGCAGGGCGTTCAAGTTCGGAAATGATATCTCGACAGACCTGATCGTCCCCGGGAGGCTTGCCCATCTGCGCAGCAACCTGCCGGAGCTGGCCAAGCATGTTTTGGAGGATGCTGACCAAACGTTCGCGTCCAGGGTCAGGCCCGGTGACTTCGTTGTCGGCGGCAGCAACTTCGGCCTGGGTTCGAGCCGCGAGCATGCCCCACTGG
>JACPRR010000188.1 GCA_016189825.1 Chloroflexota bacterium | reverse complement strand
GCAAAGGGCCAGCAGCGAAGAGCCTGCGGCTGAAACTGCCCAAGTTCACCCTCATCGGCGCGACTACCCGCTATGCGCTGCTCAGTCCCCCCCTTCGCGACCGCTTTGGCTCCATCTTCAGGCTCGACTTCTACGACGAAACGGCGCTCGTCAGCATACTGGCAAGGTCAGCGCAGATACTCCAGGTGAAGGCCGAGGCCCAAGGGCTCGCGGAGATCGCCCGGCGCTCGCGGGGGACGCCAAGAGTGGCCAACCGGCTGCTCAAGCGGGTCCGCGACTACGCGCAGGTAAGGAGCGACGGCATAGTGTCTCACCAGGTGGCGCTGGTGGCCCTGGCCGGCCTCGGCGTCGACCGCATCGGGCTCGATGAGATCGACCACAAGCTGCTTCGCACCATCATCGAGAAGTTCGACGGGGGACCGGTGGGCCTGGAAACTGTTGCAGCATCTATCAGCGAGGAAGCGGACACTATCATGGACGTGTACGAGCCTTACCTGCTCCAACTGGGCTTTGTCGACCGCACCCCCAGGGGCAGGGTAGCCACTCGTCTGGCCTACGAACACCTCGGACTCCCCTTCGGCAAGGAAAGGCCGCCCCAGGGCATGCTGCTGTAACGCAATGGCCTCCGTGCTGCTTCATGTCTGCTGTGCGCACTGCGCCGCCTATTGTGTGGAGCACTGGAGGAGGAAGGGCGCCTCGGTTACTGCCTTCTGGTACAACCCCAACATCCATCCCCGGCAGGAGCATGAACAACGGTTGGGAGCGATGCGGACCCTCGCCGGCAAGCTGGAAGTGCCCCTTATCGTCTCACCCGGCTACAGCGCGGTCGCCTACTACAGGTCGATCGCCAACGGGCAGGGCACGCGCTGCCTGAACTGCTTCAAGCTACGCCTTTTGCGGACAGCGATGGTGGCCCAGGAAAAAGGGCTGACAGGCTTCACCTCGACTCTGCTCATCAGCCCGCACCAGGAACATGAATTGATCATCGAGGCTGGCCGGGACGCTGCCGCGGCGGCGGGAGTGGAGTTCCTATACGAGGACCTGCGCAAGAGGTACAGTGACTCTCGCCACATCACCAAGCCGATGGACCTTTACCGGCAGCGCTACTGCGGGTGTGCGTTCAGCGAATGGGAGAGCTGCTCGGGGGCGGATGATATGGGCGAAAAGGATGGCCGCACCCGTTGACATCTTCTACCCGCGGGGGGAGAAGGCGACGTAGATTAGAGGAGCCAGGAGCCATGACCATCGACAGACGAGGACTTCAATGACCGACCCCACTACCCGTGAATGGGCAGCCTTGTACCAGGCGGCTATCGAGTTCCACCGGACCGCACCCTGGCAGTGGATGCACGATACGGACCTCTTCGCAGTCGAGAATCCTGCCGACAGGACTGCGGGTTATTGCTGCGTGCTGGGAGCCGTCGGAGAAGCATTTGGCTTTGCAATGTACTTGGGAGCCGAAGGGTTCGAGTACTACACGAGTTTGGTAGCCGGGGAGGCAGATCCCGAAAGCTTCGAGGGGAATGTGTCAACGCCTTCGCTATCAGTGATGTTTGTGGACAGAGGCGTCCTCCGCAAGGAGGACCACGAGGTCATTCGTTCACTTGGGCTGCGGTTTCGAGGGCGAAACGCATGGCCGGTCTTCAGCAGCCAAAGACCTGGTTATGCGCCCTGGTTCCTGGAGAAGGAAGAGGCGGCGTTCCTTACCGTAGCCATCCAACAGGGCCTGGTCGTCGCGACTGAGATGCAGAAGAACGGTGGGTTCTTGTTGGGCAAGACCGACGATGACGTTTTCACCAGGCGCTGCGTCGGAGGAGAATGGACCGATGCCTGGTGCAAGGCGCAGGAAGCGCCGGCTCCGCCCCGGGCTGCTGGCGTTGCCACCGGCGGCCTTAGCAAGGCGATACAACGACTCGCTGGCCGCACGGATGACCGCGCGGGGACCTGGGAACTGGACGTATTCCCGATGGAACTGCCCGTTGCCGAAGGCAAGGAAAGGCCCTATTACCCGGTCTGCTTCTTGGCCGTGGAGAAGGAGAGCCGTTTCATCGTGGGCACTAGCGTCACAGAGCCGTGGATCAGTACGGCAGAATGGCAGGCCCGTATTGTCCATATGCTTGATACTTCAGTGCTGCAGCTCCCCAGTCAGATATGGGTCAGGTCGGAAGGAATGAGAGGGGCGCTAGCCCCGATAGCCAGCGCCCTTGGTATCGACATCAAAGTGGGCGCGTTGAAAACGCTCAACAGGGTCAAGGCGGATATGCTGCGGCATCTACTGGATCGAGGGATGCAGTAGCGAGGGAAGGATCAAGAACAGGGCGCCCCGGCCGACCGGGGCGCCCTGATTTGCTTTTCAAACGGCGGGCTCAGCCTGCCCGTGGGCCAATCCGTCGTTCCGCCCTGGGGGCCGGCCTACCCGGCGAGCGGCCGGGGCTTCGGAAGCTTGCTGATCGCGGGACGCTTCACGCCGGCATTTACTACCTTTGCCAGCAGGGAGCCGTCTTCATTTACCTTCGCCAGCACCACGACGTCCGCCCCGAAGGCTAAAGCCGGCGAGCCTTTGATCAGGAAGATGGTGTTGCTCCCGAACTTAACCTTGACCTCGTCCCCCTCCGCAGGCTTGATAG
>JACPRR010000184.1 GCA_016189825.1 Chloroflexota bacterium | reverse complement strand
TGTCTGTACGGCCTACTTCCTCCGGAATGTCGGCATACAGCATACCCCAGCACGACACCCGTCGTCACCCCGGTTCATTAGTGTTATAGAGGAGGGGGAAACCCCTACTTGTTTTGCTCGCAAAGACAAAACGTGACATCTCATTCGTTTTTGCGAGACCCGCCTCGGGGCTAAGCAATCCCATTCAGCACGGTGTGGCAAAAAGCGAGCGGATGGTGAAGGCCGCGCACCCATGGTTCGGCGACGTGGCGTGGTATAATAACCTTCAGCTGGCTCTTCGAAGCCTGTTCTCCATATTTGAGGCCTCGATGCGCTACTAGGCGGGGAACGGAGCAAGATGGGAACTGCGGTTGTTATCCCGAACTACGAGATAACAGAGAAGATAGCTGAGAGTCCCCAGGCGAGCGTCTTCCGGGCATACCACAAGAAGCGCCCGCAGCGCCCGCTCGTGCTCAAGGTCCTGAGGTCGACGTTCCTCTCCGACTACAAGAGGTCACAGTTCAAGCAGAAGGTCGAGCAGCTCCGGGTGCTGAACGACGCTTCGCTGATCACCCCGATCTCATTCGAGGCCAAGGACGATACCTGCTTCATAACCCAGGACTACTTTGGCGGGATAACGCTGGACAACCTGGTCCGCGAGCGCAGCCCAATCCCGCTGGGTGACTTTTTCACCCTGGCCTGCGGCCTGGCCCGGGCATTGGACAAGGTGCACGACGCGGGGATCATCCACGGTGGCATTAAGCCACACAATATCCTGGTAAACCCGTCCACGCTCGAAGTACGGCTGATAGATTTCATCAGCGCCATTGACGTGCGCGAGGTCTCCCACTTCATCTACGACCCGTCCTTCATAAGGGAAACATTGTCTTATACCTCTCCCGAACAGACCGGGCGCATCAGCCATCGCGTGGTCTTTTCCTCGGATATGTATTCCCTGGGCATCGTGTTTTACGAGCTGTTGACCGGCTGGCTTCCTTTCTCTTCAACCGACCCCCTTGAGCTGATCCATGCCCACCTCGCCGGAGAGGCTCCCGAGGTCTATCAACTCAAGCCGGCCGTTCCCATGACGCTCAGCAAGATCGTGGCCAAGCTGATGCTCAAGGAGCCCGAAAAGCGGTACCAGAGCAGCAACGGGCTCCTTGCCGACCTGCTGCGCTGCCGGGACGAGTTCCTTGCCGGGGAAACCATATCCGACTTCCCGCTCGAAAGCAGGGTCTATACGCACCGGGTGACCTTCATTTCCAGGATGGTCGGCCGCGACAAAGAGGCCGAAATCATCCTGGAGGAGTACGAGAAGGTGGCCCGGGGCGCGTTCCGCTCTCTGTTCATCTCCGGGCTGTCCGGCATCGGGAAGACCCGCCTCATTCAGGAGCTGCAGAAACCCATTGTAAGGCACCGGGGCTACTTCACCTCGGGAAAGTTCGATGTCTACCAGAAAAACGTCCCCTACAGCTCACTGATCCAGGCGCTGAGGAACCTTATGCGCACCTTTCTGACCGAGAGTGACGAAAGGGTGGCCTCCTGGAAGGCGAAGATACTGAAAGCCGTGGGGAGTAACGGCCAGGTGCTCACCGACGTTGTCCCCGAGCTGGAGATACTCATCGGCGAGCAACCCGAGGTCCAGAAGCTGCCGCCGGTGGAATCGTTGAACAGGTTCCATGACCTCTTCGACCGGTTCCTGGCCTGCCTGGCAAGCGAAGAGAACCCCCTGATACTGTTCATAGATGACCTTCAGTGGTGTGACACCGCTTCCTTCGATTTCCTGGCGAACATTTTCGCCAACTACCGTGACCACCCGTACCTTTTCTTCCTTGGCGCCTACCGGCACAACGAAGTGGACCCCAGCCACCCGCTTTCTAAGCTCATCCGCAGCGCCAGGGAGGGCAGGCAGCCGCTCGGCGAAATCAGGCTTGGCCCGCTGAAGCCGGAACACTGCCATGAGATGGTCGCATACATCCTGGACTCCCCGTTGCTCCAGACAAGGGCGCTGGCTGATTTCATCAGTATGCTCAGCGAAGGCAATCCCCTGTTCGTCAGTGAGAGCCTGTCCTATCTGCACAACGAGAACCTGCTCTTCCTGGATGCTGAAGGGCAATGGCGGTGGGACATGGACCGGATACGACAGTCCCGCATGCCCACTACTGTGGTCGCGCTATTTAGCTCCAAGATACAAAAGCTGCCGCCTGATGTGGTCAGCCTGCTCGAATACTGCGCCTGCATGGGGAACACTTTCTCGCCCTCCGAGCTGTCGCTGATACGGGAAATGACCTTGCTAAAGACCTTCGACATGTTGAAGCCGGCGCTGGGGCAGGGGCTCCTCATCGAGAGCAAGAACCAGTTGCAGTTTATCCATGACAAGGTGCAGGAGGCGGCCCTGTCCGCCATAGCAAAGGAAAAGCGACGCCAGATACACTGGCTCATTGGCAACCACCTCCTCACCGCAATACCGCAGGGCGTTTCCGATATCAGGCAACTGGAAAACCTGTTCACCATCGTGTCTCACCTGAACCTGGGCCGGGCCGAGAACCTCGATGCGAAGACTGCCTATGAGCTGTCGAACCTCAACTATCATGCCGGCAACAAGGCCCTCGACTCGCTGGCCACGGAGGCGGCGAACGAGTATTTTGATCTGAGCCTGAGACTGCTTCCCGAGAGCTGCTGGGAAGAGGGACGCTACGAGCAGACCTTCAGGGTATTCCAGAAGGCAGCCAAGACCGAGCTGATGTGCGGCCACTACGAGAACTCCGAAAGGTTGCTGACTCATCTGCTCGACCACGCCAGAACGGACCTTGACAAAGCGGAATGCCTGGCCGAGCAGACGACGTCGCTTTCCTCTATCGGCAACTTCATCAAGGCCGTCGAGACCGCCAACCGGGGCCTCGCCTACCTCGGCAAAGATATCCCGGAGAAACCGGGACAGGCGGACCAGCGCAGACAAGAGATAATGGACGACATCGCCTCGAAAAACGTCGATGTCTGGGACACCATCCTCAACATGCCGTTCACCAGGGACAGGAAGAGCAAGATCGAGCTTGCATTTTACAGCGAGCTTATCCCCGACCTCTATATGTCCGGCCTGGTGCCGCAGCTTTATCTCTCGGCGGCGCAGTCAACGCAGCACTGCCTGGCCGGAGGCATGGACGAATCGGTGATCTACTCCTTCAGCATCATGGGGCTTCAGCTCGGGGAGCAGGAAAAGTTCGAACAGGCCTTCAAGTACGAAGACCTGGCCCGCGACCTTTCAGCCAGGTATCCCAATACCTTCGGGGCCACCCGCGGCATGAACGGCATAGTATGGTGCAACATGCATTCCCGGAGCCATCCCAAGGATATTGTGGACTACTGTCTCAAGTCCATCCAGTGCGGGAAGAACTGCGGCGACCTGTACAACGCCGGACTGTCCTACGGCCCCTTGATGTGGAACCTGCAGGTGCAGGGCGCCGACCTGTCCGCCATCGAAGATTACGCCAGGGAATGCCTGCAGTTCTCCACCAGATACCATCTGTCCTTCTCCGTGGGACTGGCCGAAGCGATGCAGGCGGGATGGATCGCACCGATGAAGAAGGACTACGCCCCGGTGGCAATGGAAGTGAAGCTGCGGCAGTGGGGGCGCGACAACCATGTCGCTTCCGCAGGGAGCTACTTCGTCCATCTCGCCCTGGCCCACTATTACATCGGTGAGCACGAAGAAGCCCAGGAG
>JACPRR010000178.1 GCA_016189825.1 Chloroflexota bacterium | reverse complement strand
TTGTAGGCAAGCCAGTGGAGGCTCTTCTCCGGGTCTGGGTCGTCGTGATAAAATGGTGCGATACGGCGGCCGGGATCACCTCCGGGAGGTTCCACCTTGATGACGTCGGCGCCGAGAGCCGCAAGGATCTTGGTGCAAAAGACCCCGCTCTCGCCGGCGAGGTCCAGCACCCGATAGGGTTTCATGACTGGTTCTGGTGTCGTTGAGTTCAATTGAAAGACTGCCCTGGTCACCTGAGTAAAGCCGGGCCTTGCCTGCTGCGCTAGAAGGGCTGAAGCGAGGAACGCAGCTTCCTGGCGCGGTCTTCGCGTTTGCGGGCCACCAGCGCCAGCGCCCGGCCGAAGTCGGCCATGGTGAGCGAACCTTGCTGGCCGGCGTCTTTGTAGAACTTCGCAGCCGCCTCCTCGATTTGCAGCGCGGCCCGTATCGCGTCGTTTTCGGTGGACATCCGGGACACATCCGCACCGACTCGGTACGCGTCCGGTTCGAGATTGAAACAGAAGCAGCCTTCTATGGCATCGGTGATGACGCCGTAGTAGGCCCTTTCGATCTGGTCCCGGAGCTTCCTGTTCTCGGCGGCGAACCCCGCCAGGACCGAGCATTGAGCGCCGAACTTCGCCACCATGGCCTCGTAGGCTGAAGCTGCGGACTCATCAAGTTCCCGCGCCAGACTCAAGGTTTCCGAGGAGGTGTTTATGGTCACGCTAGAACCACCTCTGGATGGCAACCTTGCTCTCGGTGAAGAACCGAAGCGCCTCGCGGCCCTGGGTGTGCAGGACGCCAAAGAACGAGTCCTTCATCCCGCCGAAGGGGAACAAAGCCATCGGGGCAACAATTCCGATGTTGACGCCGACGTTTCCGCTGTCCACATTGTTCTGGAAATGCCGTGCGTACGGGCCGCTGGAGGTGAATATGGAATGTCCGTTGCCGTAAGGACTGGAATTGCAGATCTCTATGGCCTCGTCCAGAGTGCCGGCTCTTAACACGCTCATCACGGGGCCGAATATCTCTTCCTGCGCAATGGTCATGGATGGTTCAACGTCCTCGAAGATCGTTGGCCCGAGAAACGCGGTCTCCGGGTATGCGCCGATTATCTTGACCAGCCGGCCATCGAGGCTCAATCTGGCCCCTTCCTTCACCCCGACGTCGATGTAGCCGGACACTCTCTCTTTCTTGGCCCGGTCTCGCAGCGGTCCCATCTGTATCGATTCGTCGAGTCCGTACCCGACCTTCATTTGCCGGACGCGCTCAATCATGGTAGCCATGAAATTCTTGTAGAAACCGTCTTCGCCGACAACGATGAGATTGGCCGCGGCCAGGCAGCGCTGGCCGGTGTTGCCGAAGAATGAGGTCTGACATGCCTGGATCGTCGCGCCCACGTTTGCGTCGGGCATTACAACCAGGCAGTTCTTTGCCCCGCACTGGGCGATCACTCTCTTGCCAGTCTCGCCGCAGCGCTTGTAGATGACATCCCTGCCCACGGGGGTCGACCCAACGAAAGTGATGCCGGAGATATCACGATGGTCCAGCATCCCGTCGACGACGAGCCTGCCGCCGTTGACTGTGTTCCAGACCCCGGGCGGAAAGCCCGCCTCCTCGGCCAGCTCAGCTAACCTCATCTGGCTGAGCGGGACTTCGCTCGATGGTTTGATGACCACGCAGTTTCCGGTGGCAACGGCATAAGGCGCCGACCACAGAGGTATCATGAAGGGAAAGTTGAAGGGCCCGATGATGCCGAATACCCCCAGGGGGCTCGGAATGACCCATTCATCGATCCCTGAAGCTATGTCCTGGGAATGGTAGCCCTGCATGAGCATGGGAGTCCCGCACGCCACCTCGACGTTTTCAATGCCCCTCCTTGTTTCCCCCCTGGACTCGTCGATGCACTTACCATGCTCCATCGTTTGAATGCGACTGAGTTCCTCGAAGTTCTGTTCGAGCAGCTCTTTGAAACGGAACAGGATGCGCGACCGCGCCATAGCCGTCGTCCTGCGCCATTCAGGGAACGCTGCCCTCGCGGCCTTTACTGCGTCGTCGAGATCTTCCCTGGTGGAGTTTCCCACCGTGGCTATAGTGCGCCCGGTAGCCGGATTCACGACGTCGACGGGTTTTCCCCTGGGCTCGACCCATTCGCCGCCTATGTAGTTCCTTACGGTTTTAGCTTCCTTGATTGGTTCCTCGAGCAGCATCGGCACTCTCCTGCGCAATGTCCCCAACAACCGCAAAATCAGAAAGGCGTGATCGGTGTTTTCGACTTAAACCATTAAAAGATTAAAGGCTTTGAACAATTAGTGGGCTCACACTAGCACATTTCCCGATTTGGTGTCAACCGATTTCAAGGCGGCTTAATCCGTGGATTCCCACCCACGGCTGAAGCCGTGGGCATGGGGTTTCGTATCTATGCCCCAGGCTTCAGCCCGGGGTAGCGGAAACACCCTGATGGTTCTCACCCTGGCATCCGGCCAACCCGGGATTACCATGACGGGCATGGATTATGCCTTCCCCTGAGCTTGACACCCGTTTCGGGGCTATGATACTGTTCTAAATCATTTAATGTTTGTCCGCGCTATGTACTTGACTTAACCCGTGCATGCGCTTAGCATGGGGGGCGAAGGGGTGACGTAACGCAATTGCTCCGAGTCAGGGCGACGGCAAAGGGTCGCCCGGGAGGTTGACCATGCAACTGAAGGGATCCGTGATCGGGGAACAAGTCCCGAATGCCACCATGTTGGCTGAAATAGACTCGATCCAACTTAGCCCGAGGCTCAATAGAGAGCGGGACGAGTTCTTCAAACGCGAATTGGAGATTGCCGCCGACAGGGCCGTTCTGGCGATTGAGACCTGGAAAGAGACCGAGGGAGACGTCCTCGACGTCCGTTGGGCGAAGCTGGTTGAGAGGTGGGCGGACAGGCTGCCGATTGTGATTTTCGAAGGCCAGTTGGTTGCTGGCACCGCGACGAAGTTCTTCCGCGGGGCCGACCCATGGGTAGAGTATGAAGCGCCCAACCTGCTGGAGGTCATGGAAGCTGGCAAGCGTGAGATCAGGCAGAGCGCAGCCCGGGTATCGATATGCGCGGACGAAGAGTGGGAGGCGGTGGGGGAGGCTGTCGAATTCTTCCTCGACAAGTCACCGGTCCAGGCGATTTTCAACAGCATCCGCTCAATCTACGGAGACTGGCCTGACGATTTCGAGAAGGCCCGTGGCTTCCAATTGCCCGGGAGGATCAATAACGTCGCGCCAATTCCCAAGTGGGACATGCTCCTGGGCAAGGGATTGCGCGCCGTTGTCAGCCAGGCTGAAACAGGCATCCTCAAGGTGCGCAGCGGCGAGGAACCGGATGCCAAAAAGGCGTGGTTCTGGCAGGCCGTAATCATTTGCTGCGAGGCGGTGATCCGCTATGCCCAACGCTACTCGAGGCTCGCGCGGGAGATGGCCTCAGCTACCGAAGACCCGGTCAGGAAGAAAGAGCTAGAGCGTATCGCCGAAAGCTGCGCGCGTGCGCCGGAGTTCCCTGCACGAACGTTGCACGAAGCTATCCAGGCGAGAACAATCTTCGGCCTGGCCATGAACTGGTGCCGGCCGAATGTTGTCGCGGACGAGAGCGGACGCATGGACCAGTACCTGTACCCCTATTTCATGGCCGATCTCAGGGAGGGCAGGTCTACCCTGGAGGAAGCCAGCGAGCTTGTCGGGGCACTGCTGTCCAACCTGGCGAGACGCGACGGCGTCAAGAGCAAGCCAAGGGGCCAGCAGGCGCAAGGAACATTGATTAGCAATGTTGTGCTCGGCGGCCTGATGAAGGATGGTGAGGATGCGAGCAACGAGCTGACATACCTTGTGCTGCACATGGCCGGACTGCTGAAATACGCAGAGCCTCACTACACGTTGCGTGTGAGCAGCAAGACGCCGAAGTGGATACTGCTGAAGGCGCTGGATACTAACCGGCAGGTTGGCGGAGGGCAGCCCCAGTTCATGTCCGATGACCGCATAGTGGCGCATTTCCTGAGGTTGGGTGAGGACCTGGAAGACGCGCGCGACTGGATGGCCCACGCCTGCATGAACCCGGTGGCCGGTGGAGAGCGCGGCAGCCGCATACAGATGCGCAACGCCGGCCATCCGAACATGGCGCTGATGGTGGACCTGGCGCTTCACGATGGCGTGGCGACGATGACGGGGAAGCGCGTGGGGGCCCCGACCGGAGACCCCAGGGGCTTCAAGAGCTTCGACGACCTTTGGGCAGCGTATAAGAAGCAAGTCGAGTTCATGGTGCCGAGGTTGAACGTTATTCTCCATGCGGCGCAGCGAGTAGACGAGGAGAAGTCACGTTTCCCGCTGTGGTCGTGCCTGGCCCCGGGTTGCCTTGAAAAGGGACAGGACTTTCTGGTTGGCGGGCTGTGGAACTACCGGACCTGGGAGTGGAAAGACCGCGGCCACGTTGACGCCGCTGACGCTCTCATGGCAGTCAAGACGTTGGTCTTCGATCAGAAGAAGCTCACCATGGCTGAGCTCATGGATGCACTGGACTCGAACTTCGCCGGGAGCCGGGGAGAAGAGATCCAGCAGATGTGTCTTGCTGCGCCGAAATACGGCAACGGGATCGATGAGGTTGATGGGCTGGTGCGGGCCTCAGGGAAGGTCATGGGGGACTTGCTCCAGGGGTACAAGAACCCACACGGAGGGCCCTATGTGAGCACTCGCGACGGGTTGTCCTGGCACTACTTTGGCGGCAAGGGTGTGGCTGCTTTGCCGAACGGGCGCAAGGCCGGTGAAGCGTTGAATGATGGCTCGCTTTCTCCCCAGAGAGGCTCAGACAAGAAGGGAGTTACCGCTGTCTTGAGATCTGCCCTGAACGCCGAGTTCAAGGAGTGTACTGCGGCAGTCCTGAACCAGAAGTTCCCGGTTAGCCTGATGCAATCGGCAGAATCGATGGAGAAACTGGCTAGCCTCACCCAGAGTTTCCTCACATCTGGCGGCAGCCATATCCAATACAACATCCTGGACAGGCAGACTCTGCTCAAGGCTAAGAAATACCCGGAACAATACAAGGATTTGGTGGTACGCGTTGCGGGGTACAGCGCCTATTGGGTGCACCTGACGCCGGAAATACAGGACGACGTGATCTCGCGCAGCGAGCAGAATTTGTAGCTCTAGGAGTCGCATGGCTTATCAGAATGTTCTCTATGGGACCAACGGCAACATCGCAACGGTTACCATGAACCGGCCCGACCACCTGAACGCGTTGAGCGTGGAACTCCAGCAGGATATTTTCGCGGCCGTTAAGGAGGCCAGCGCCGACGACGCGATAAAGGTCATCATCCTAAAAGGGGCAGGAAGGGCGTTTTGCGCGGGGTTCGACGTCTCTGCAGCGCAGATGCCCTTACGTAGCTCACGCACCATAATCCAGGACCTGGAGCGGTTGAGAGTGGTGGATGATCGTCTCCTGGCTATCAGGGACATCCCCAAGCCGGTGATTGCGCAGATACATGGATACTGCCTCGCCGGAGGAACGATGCTGGCAGCGATGTGCGACCTTGCGGTAGTCTCGGAGGAGTGCCGTATCGGGAGCATCAAAGCCCCGCTGGGAGCCGGGTTCGTTGCCTCCATGTGGGTCTGGTTGGTCGGAGCCAGGAAGACGAAAGAGCTGTTTTATACGATTGGGAACACGGTCAGCGGAGTCGAAGCAGCGCAAATCGGGTGGGCTACGAAGGCGGTGCCCGCGGACAAACTAGAGGCGGAGGTAAACGTACTGGCTTCCGGGATAGCGGAAACGCCGATGGAACTGTTGAAGCTGTACAAATTGCAGATCAACCGTATCGAGGATATTATGGGCTACCGTACGGCGATAATGTCCGGTTGTGATACCGACGCCATCGCACACTTCGGCGCCGCCAACAAAGCCTTTGAGGTACTGGTGAAGGAGAAGGGTCTGAAGCAGGCGCTCGCTTCCTGGCGGGATGTGATCAAATAGCCTGTCGCCCAACGTCCAGACCTGTTGGCAGGTACGTGTTTTCCGAGGAATTATTCATGCCTATTGTTATGGGCGCCACGAAGGATGAAAATGGGCTATTTTCGGAGTAATTCACGGAGGAAAAAGCGAGATGGCTAACAGGCTGGCAGGCAAGGTCGCGGTGGTGACCGGCAGCGGACGTGGCATCGGTCGCGGGATCGCGATGCTGATGGCGGAAGAAGGGGCGAGGGTGGTGGTGAACGACCCATTTGGGGATTCCGATGGTACGATGGTCGCTGATAAGGCCGCAAAGGAAATCAGGGACGCGGGAGGGGTGGCGGCTGCCAACTACGACTCTGTAGCGACCATGTCGGGTGGTGAGGGTATTATCGGCGCCGCGATCAAGAACTTCGGACGCATCGACATACTGGTCAACACTGCCGGCAACTTCGTCAGGAAGGCGACGCTGGATATTACTGAAAGCGAGTTCGATGCGCTCATGTCCGTGCACGTGAAGGGCGTTTTCGCCTGCGTCAAGGCAGCGCTCCCGCACATGGTGAAGCAGAAAAGCGGCAGGATCATCAACTTCACGTCCAGGGCCGCGTTCGTGGGCGCCAGCTC
>JACPRR010000177.1 GCA_016189825.1 Chloroflexota bacterium | reverse complement strand
GCGCCATAGACGCCGATCGCGACTGCGCCTGCCGCGGAGGCGGCGGCGATGCCCCATAATACAGACGAAGGTATCCCCGTCTTCAACGGTCGCCCATGCAGTTCGTCGAGCGCGTGGGAACTGAGCCCGACGCCGAGGAAGAAGGCCAGAAGCCCCCACCCCAGGCGGTCGGCGCGGAATACCGGCGCCGCGGCCGAGCCCAGCGCCACGTAGCTCAGGTGCCATACCGTGTAAGGAGGGTGCAACAACGTCAGGTAGTCACGCCACGCGCCTCGACGCAGCGCGTAGAATGCCGGTCGCTTCTGCGCCGGGAGTGTCCTATCCATTTCTACTTTACCCCTTCTTCGTACCCCACATTATTACGGCTCCACCGAGCGAAACCATCTCAGTTTCGATCGAGATGATACCGGACCTGGCCCACATCTGCTTGATTGCATCAAGAGGGTACCGCTTGTAGAAGCGGCTGATGCTTGGCCCAAGGAACGAGCCCACCCGCTTCCATCCCGGAGAGACAAGGGATGTCGCGGCAGGCAACACCGCGCGCGTGTATGATCGCCACAACCAGCGCCAAAAGGCGCGAGGCGGCACGCCGAACTCGAGGGATAACATCTGGCCACCCGGTTTCAGAACACGTGCCATCTCACGGACAGTTGCCTCCGGGTCAGAGACGTAACGAAGGAGAAACGTGAACAACAACGTATCGAACGCACGATCAGGAAAGGGCAGGTCTTCAGCGCGGCCTTGGACCAGCCATACTCGTTCCTCCAGTCCGGCATTGACCACCGCACGCCGCCCGCCGAGTAACATAGGACGGGTCACGTCGAGACCTATCACATGCCCACCCCATTGCCTCGCAGCCGCAATGGCGACTCCTGCCCGGCCAGTAGACACATCAAGGACCATCGTTGACGGGCCCGCCTTCGCCACCAGAGCTGATCGCCAGCGCAAGTATTGCCCCAAGCTCAATATTTGCGCCCACCGATCATACGAGTCCGAGATGCCGCCAAACAGGTCCTGTGCCAACTCGTTGGCCACGGCGCGACGGCCTGGCTCGAACGACCTGCGATCCGGATTGAGTGACTTCAAGCCGGCATGGGCCCGGGTGACAACGGTACTCCCTCCCGCGACGCTACCTCTACCAAACGTACCCGCTCCTTTAGAACCTCTCCCTATTGTACACCGCGATCCAACCCTGGACGGTTTGACCGGACCGGACGCACGTGGTAGCCTCTGGCAATTCGGTATTAGCGAGGGGCCAGTGCCCAGCGCCGTCCAAAAGATATTCTCAGAAATACCTTCTACCTACGAGTTGGTCAACCATGTACTGACACTTGGTCTCGACATTGCCTGGCGGCGCAAAGCGGCACGCCTGGCCGCGGTTCCGGGGAACAGAGACGAGGCGCGGTTGCTCGACGTCTGCACCGGCACCGGTGAGACTGCCGTGTACCTTCGTCGCTGGGCGAAACATGCCGAAGTTGTGGCCGTCGACTTCACTGAGCGGATGCTGCGCACGGCTCGCGCCAAGGAGGGTGCCCGGGGAATCCGCCTCGTCATGGCTGATGCGCAGAGACTCCCCTTCGCGGACAATAGTTTCGATGCGGTAACCATATCGTTCGCCACCCGTAACCTCAACCGGGACCGGGAGAACCTGCTCGCTTGCCTCCGCGAGTTCAAACGGGTGCTCAAGCAGGGAGGAACGCTGGTAAACCTGGAGACCAGCCAGCCGCTATCGCGACGCGTTCGCAGGGTTTACCACTGCTATGTGAGGTTGCTAGTGAAGCCAGTCGGCGCAAGAATCTCGGGATCGGAAGCCGGGTACGCTTACCTGTCACACACCATCCCTCTGTTCTACGACGCAGAGGAACTGGCGAGCGTGGTCCGCCAGGCAGGGTTCACAGCAGTAACTTACCAGAGGCTTCTGTTTGGGATCGCCGCCATACACATGGCGACGAAGTGATGAAGTGATTGCGTATTTGATATAAGCCGGTAGACATACTAAACTATTCCAAACGCTGGAGCTCATGAAGGGACACTCCAGCAGTTGGGCACAACTACTCGATGTCCACAGAATCATGTCGTTTCAGCGAGCGCGCCTGCGCGCAGACGCTGTTTGTCCTCTCGATTTCCCGCAAACGTTGCATCGAAAGGGTAGCTTCATGACCGCTAACGATTCCAAGCCAACCGGAGCTGTCCTGGTCGTGGGGGGCGGGATTGCCGGCATGCAGTCCGCGCTCGACCTCGCCAACTCCGGCATCAAGGTATATCTGGTGGAAAAGACGCCGTCCATCGGGGGGAAGATGGCGCAACTCGACAAGACCTTCCCTACCAACGACTGCGCCATGTGCACTATTTCACCCAAGCTGGTTGAGTGCGGCCGTCACAAGGACATCAAGATAATATCCAACGCAGAGTTGCTCAGGCTCGAAGGCCAGTCCGGCCGCTTCGAGGCCACGGTGCTCCGCCATGCGAGCTATGTCGATGCCGAGAAGTGTACCGGCTGCGGCCAGTGCGCTATCGTCTGCCCGGTGCAGGCGCCAAGCGAGTACGACGAAAGACTCGCGGCTCGAAAGGCGATCCACATTCCGTTCCAGCAGGCCATGCCCAAGGTATTCGCGGTGACGAAAAAGGGCTGGTCCCCGTGTCGCAGTGCCTGCCCCGCCGGCGTGAACGCGCAAGGTTACACTGCCCTGATCTCTGAAGGGAAGTTCAAGGAGGCCCTCGCGGTGGTGAGGAGCACCATGCCCTTCGCCTCCGTCTGCGGGCGAGTATGTATCCATCCCTGTGAGAAAGATTGCGAGCGTGGTAAGCTCGACCAGCCGATCGCCATCCGGGCACTGAAGCGGTTCGTTGCCGACTACGAACTGAAGAGTGGGCGGTTGAAGGTCGAACGCCCGCGGGCAACGAAGGCGGAGAAGGTCGCCGTGGTAGGCTCAGGACCTGCGGGCCTGACCTGCGCCTATGATCTGGTCAGGATGGGGTACCCGGTCACCGTTTTCGAGGCCATGCCCAAGGCGGGTGGCCTGCTTCGCTACGGCATACCTGCCTACCGCCTTCCAGATAGCGCCCTTGACAGCGAGGTGTCATACATCCGGGAACTGGGCGTGGATATCAGGATGAATACGACGGTGAGGAGCGTCGCCGACCTGCAGAAGCAAGGATATGCGGCAACGTTCGTCGCCACAGGCGCCTGGTCCGGCCTGAGAATGGGCATCCCTGGCGAAGATACGACCGGCGTCCTCGAAGCGCTCCGCTTCCTGCGCGAGGTCAGATCAGGGAGCCCGGCCAAGCTGGGCGAACGCGTCGCAGTTGTCGGCGGCGGAAACGCAGCAGTAGATGCTTCCCGCGTGGCGCTCCGCCTGGGGGCCAGGCGGGTCTCCATTCTATACCGTCGCTCCAGGGCCGAGATGCCTGCCGATCCCCGCGAGATCGAGGATGCCGAACGGGAAGGAATCTCGATCCAATTACTTGTCTCGCCAATCAGGGTGCTGTCGGAGAATGGGCGCCTCACCGGGATCGAGTGTACGCGCATGGAGCTTGGCGAGCCGGACGCGAGCGGGCGCCGTCGCCCGGTCGCGATCAAGGGGTCCGAATTCATCCTCCCTGCGGACAACGTCATAATGGCGATCGGTCAATCCGTCGATAGGAACGCCCTCCCGCAAGGGTTGACGGCAGGCGACGACGGGACCGTTCGGGT
>JACPRR010000035.1 GCA_016189825.1 Chloroflexota bacterium | reverse complement strand
CATTCCGAGCTTGTCGAGGAATCTCTTCTTTGTAACGGTTATTTGCGCAATTTGGTACTACTAATCCCCGAAGAAGTGGCGCATGCTGCCTTGGGGCAGTGGCATGATGAGTGCATTGCCGAAGTAAGGTGAGTCGAAGTCCGTGCGGTCGCCGGCGACCTTGCCGGGAACAGGCATGAGCCGGGCAGTCAGGGGCTTGTTCAGCGCGGCAGACAGAGTGCAGACGTCCAGCATGACTGCGGCGAGCTGCCGTTCAGATGCTGCACCGGGAAGCGGTATGGTATCCAGCCCGGTGCCGCATACTGCCGAATAATGGAGCAACTGGTCCAGAGTGACGCGGCCCTCGGAAACGCGCGAGGCGAGCACCGAATCCTCCAACACTGGCAGCATGACACCGCAGAAGCCACACTTCCTCAGCTCGACAGCTTTCAATACGCGCTTGATGGTCCGTACTGCCGTGAGCGTGCCGGGAGAGCCGAACGGCCCGCCGCCAAGGTGCTCGCATGCCGCAGCGATACTCACCTCCGGCCTCGGGAATGGCGCCGGCGAAATATCCATGCCGATATACCGCCAGCCGTAACGCGCCGCCAGGTCGAGACAAACTTCCTCAATGGGACGGCACCGCTCTTCAAATGCCGCCTTCAGGTCGGCGCAGGCGAGTTCAAGCTCGGGCGTCTTCCCGAACGCCTCGACAGCCAGGTCGGCAGCCTCGAGCGCAATGGAGAATGCGTTGGGCCCGCCATCATGGTAGGCGGACGGGAAAAACGGCCCGTCGGGAGGGATGTGCGCGCCGAGCGCGAACCGCCGGCAGTTGAACCCGTTGGAGGACGAGCGGGAAAGATCGAGGACTGCGCGAGCAGTTTCAAGCACAGCAGCGTAGTTGACCTCCAGGCCGGGGTACACGGCGAGGACCGAGGCGAACACGCGCTCATTCTGCGCCACCGCCGCCGCCAACTCCGAGGCAAAACCCGTTGGCGCATACGCGCCGGCTATGTCAAGCGTTCCGATTGAGCCGAGGTCCACCCCCTCACTGCGGCAGGCGGCGTCGAGCCGCGCGGCCAGCTCCGCCACGGCCCCTTTTCCATGGTGGTCCAGAACTCCATTGAGGCGGTCGCCGGCCACCCGTGTGGTCTGGACCTCGATGCCTCGCCTGGAAACAGCTTCCTTCGCCAGTTTCAAGAATTCGCCAACTGCCGAAAAGCCAGAAGCATCGAACGGGAGGAAGAGGTTCGCGCCGGCCGTGATCGATCTCACCTTCACAGCAACATTGTATCACCGTCCCCGAGCCGGGGGCGGATGTGGTATCATGCCATGGAGCACCCTATGCCTTTGTATGACATCCAGATACATGTCGATGATCAATACCGGGACAAAGTCGGGGAAGAGTGGCTTTCATCCATCGTGGAGACGGTCCTTGCGTCAGAGCAGGTTGCAGTCCCCGCCGAGGTCAGCCTCGTTATCACCGGACAGGAAACCATACGCGGGCTAAACCGGGACTACCGCGGACTGGATGAGGCGACCGATGTGCTCTCGTTCGCGCTCAAGGAGAGCCGGGGGCGACGGCGCGGTTTCGCCGTACCTCCTGACGGCGTGACCCGGCTCGGCGAAGTCATCGTCTCGTACCCGCAGGCAACAGCCCAAGCATCGGAACGCGGCAGCTCCGTGGAGCAGGAGATTGGCCTTCTGGTCGTTCACGGCATATTGCACCTGCTTGGCTACGATCATATGAAGGCCGTCCAGGCAACGGTCATGGAGCAGAAGCAGACCGCCATCATGGACGAGCTGTTCCAGTTATAGCCGCTCGTATGTAAGCAAGGTGCGAGCAGTCCCATGGACAAGGTGGCGCTGGTCTACCACCCGAAATATCTTGAGCACGATACGGGGTCGCACCCGGAGTCGGCAGACCGGCTGCGTCGCACGGTGGCACTGATCGAGTCGAGTGGCCTGAAGCGCAGGCTCACTTATGTCGACCCCAGGCCGGCCAGTGAAGATGAGATTACCCGGGTGCACGCGCCGGCCCACGTGAGGCGGGTGAGGGACCTCGCCGCTCAAGGTGGCGGCTGGATCGACGCGGACACAGTGGTGTCGCGCGGTTCTTATGACGCAGCGGTCCTCGCTGCGGGCGGCGCCATCAGCGCCGTTGGTGCGGTGATCGAGGGGCAAGCGCGCCATGCCTTGGCGCTGGTCAGGCCTCCGGGCCACCATGCTACTGCATCGCAGGCCATGGGATTCTGCCTGTTCAACAACATCGCTATTGCGGCCAGACACCTGCTCGCCAGCAAGCACGCCGAGCGGGTGCTGATCGTGGACTTCGATGTCCACCACGGCAATGGCACACAGGACGCCTTCTACAATGACGGACGGGTGCTCTACTTCTCCACTCACCAGATGCCACTGTACCCGGGCAGCGGGGATATCGACCAGACCGGCAACGGGTCAGGCAAGGGGATGATCGCCAACGTGCCGCTTCCTCCCGGGTGCGGCGACGACGAGTACCGGCGGGTGTATAGCGAAATACTCGCGCCCCTCGCGCGCCGCTTCAGACCCCAATTTGTCCTCGTGTCCGCCGGCTATGACGCCCACTGGGCCGATCCAATCGCCTCGGAGCGGATGACCGTCACCGGGTACGCCGCGTTGGCCCGCGCGTTGCAGGCGCTGGCAAACGAGCTCTGCGACGGCCGGCTGGTATTCGCGCTCGAAGGAGGCTACCACCTGGAGGCGCTGTCGCACTCGATCAAGGCCACGCTCCAGGTCCTTCTCGGCGACAGCCAAATCGACGACCCGCTAGGGGGCCCGAATGTGACAGGCCGGGGGGCCGACCTGACCGGCCTCATCGCGGAGGTGCGCCGGGTACACGGGCTGCCACCCGCCT
>JACPRR010000185.1 GCA_016189825.1 Chloroflexota bacterium | reverse complement strand
TGCCCGGACGCGCCGGGGAAGGGGATGACGATACCCAGTGTCGGACCGCCCCTCGACGTGGCACAACGCAAAAGGCAGGTGGAGGTAAGTCCCTCATGGACTTCGGATTCACTGCGTCAGAAATAAGGCTGAAGCAGGAAATAGCGGACTTTGCGCGGCGAGAGATGCCTGCCGACGTTAGAGAAGGCTCTCCCGATTTCGAGCGGCAATTCCACGGCAGGCTGTGGGAGACCGCGCGCGAGATCATGCCCAAGGCGGGCGCCCGGGGATGGCTGGGCCCTGCGTGGCCTGTAAGGTACGGTGGACGGGGAGCAAGCCCCATTGAACAGGTCATCTGTTTTGAGGAAATGGCGTACTGGGGCATACCCGGCTACGACATGGGCGTGGGGGGCATATCATGGATCGGGCCCAGTCTCCTCGCCCACGGAAGCGAGACGCAGAAGCTGGAGCACCTTCCTCCGCTGGCTCAGGGAAGACGCTTCTGGTGCACCGCATATAGCGAACCCGGCGCGGGCTCCGACATGGCGTCGTTGCAATCCACCGCCGTTCGAAGGAATGGCGAATACGCGGTCAACGGGCAAAAAGTATGGACCAGCGCGTCGCCGGTCGCGGACTGGTGCTGGCTGCTCTTGCGGACCGGCTCCGCAAGCTCGAAGCATCGCGGCCTCAGCCTCTTTGTTCTGGACATGCGCACCAGGGGGCTGACCGTCCGGCCGCTGGCGGCCATGACCGGGACCACCCCGTTCGGCGAGCTGTTCTTCGATGACGTCCGCGTTCCACTGGAGAACCTGGTCGGCGAAGAAGGCATGGGTTGGGACTACGTGGTCGCAGCCCTGGAATACGAGCGCGCCAGCGTCGGCGTGGTCTATTCCGGGATGGTACGGCGCATCACTGACGAGTTGATAGCGGTGCAGAGGAACGTTCCGCTGGCGGGGGCCGGGCAACGGGCCGGCATAGCGCGGCACAAGCTCGCCGAACTTGCGGTCGAGAGCGAAATATGCCGGCTCCTCGCTTACCGGGCGGCAGTGCCGCTTTGGGGTGGCCAGCCGGTTAATGTCGAAAGCGCGCAGGCCAAAGTCTTTTCCACGGAACTCAGCCAGCGGGCCGCACAGCTTGCCATGGAGCTCGCCGGGCTTTACGGGCAACTCTCTGATACCGAGCGTGCCACGTCGATGGCGCGCAGGGCCCGGGCGTTTTACCTTTCTAGCACAGGCAACACAATACTGGCGGGGACATCCGAGATCGAGCGCAATGTCATCGCCCAAAGAGGCCTCGGCCTCCCCAGGTAGATTGCCGGGTCAGCGTCTGAACAAGACTGGAGGCGCCATGCAATACGACAACATCCTGCTGGACACCAGGGACGGAGTGGCAACGATAACTCTAAACCGTCCGGCCAAACTGAACGCGTACACCGTCGAGATGGGTGATGAATTCATGGACGCGCTCGCGCGGGTGCGAGACGATCAACGGGCCAGGGTGCTCGTGATTACCGCGGCCGGAAGGGCCTTCTGCGCCGGGATAGACATCGAAGACGCCGCGGCGGCGAGAAAGAGCGGATACACCGAATGGCATGAGAAGGTCATCCGATTCGTTGCCACCGCGCCCGGGGTAATGACCGAAATGGACAAGCCGATCGTGGCGGCGGTGAACGGCGCCGCCGTAGGACTCGGCGCCACGCTCGCGCTGGCTTGTGACATCCGTATTGCCGCCGATGTGGCCCGCTTTGCGCTCCCCTTTGGAAGGGTGGGCCTGGCGCCGGAGTTCGGGTCCACCTTCACGCTGCCGCGAATTGTCGGCCTGGGCAGGGCCCTGGAACTGGTCCTGACTAACAAGACCATCAATGCATCCGAGGCGAAGTCGATCGGCCTGGTCAACGAGGTTGTGCCCGCGGGCGAGCTTGCGCAGGCCGTCACGAACGTGACGGCGGGCATGGCCAAAGGCTCGTACATGGCAATGCGGCTGGCCAAACAGGGCCTGTACCGAGGCTCCGCCGGCAGTCTGGAGGGCCAGCTTGCCTGGGAACGGGAGGCTCTGCGCGCCTGCTTCGGCAGCACCGACCACGAAGAGGGACTCAATGCCTTCCTCGAAAAGAGAGAGCCCAAGTTTAGTGCGAAGTAACAAACCTTGCTGAGTAGCATGGAATCCGTGCCGGAGCCAGAATCACCGGGGAGGAGAACCATATGGCGACATGGAATAGGGTGAGCGGTCATGACTACAAGGACATCATTTACGAAAAGCGGCCGGGAGTCGCCAGGATCACCATCAACCGGCCGGAAGCGATGAATTCGTTTCGCGCGCGGACTGTCGCCGAGCTGGCCGGCGCCTTCGAAGACGCCGCCAACGACGACACGGTGGGCGTAGTCGTTTTCACCGGCTCGGGGAAGAAGGCCTTCTGCACCGGCGGTGACGCCAGGGAGGCGGAGGCGGGGTACAGCGCCGACCTGCTGCGCAGCACTACCAGGGTCCACGCATTGATCCGGGAAATGCCCAAGCCGGTTATCGCCGCCGTCAACGGCTACGCCATCGGCGGCGGCCAGGTGTTCCAGCAAATCTGCGACCTGTCCATCGCCTCGGAGACGGCGAGCTTTGGACAGGCCGGCCCCAGGGTCGGCAGCTATGATGCAGCCTACGGCGCCGCGTACCTCACACGGCTCGTCGGCGAGAAAAAGGCCCGCGAGATGTGGTACCTGTGCCGGCGCTATTCAGCGAGAGAGGCAATGGACATGGGGTTGGTCAACGCCGTCGTCCCGGCCGACAAGCTCGAGGAAGAGGTCGACAAATGGTGCGAGGAGATACTGGAG
>JACPRR010000180.1 GCA_016189825.1 Chloroflexota bacterium | reverse complement strand
TTCCCACAGGCCGTGAACCTTCTTCTGAATAATTGGTCTCTCACCCTGGAACGGCCGGACCAGCCCAGTTGGATTGAGGTTTGGGCAGTTGGTGCGCTCGCGCTACCCGAAAGACAACAAGGGCCGATGCAAGCAATCATGGATGGTGGTAGAACTCAGGCGCCAGGTGCTTCGGAAGGCCTACCAGCCGCAAGCCTGAGCGCACACTCTACCTCATGATAACATGTGGCTGTTCTTTCATTGCGAACGTCACCCTTCAGCCATACCTTTTGAGGTCAATTCACAAATACAGGATTTCCTCGCTTCGCCCCAGCATCAGGAAAGCCAGCAGATAGTCCTTGAGATGGCGGGTGATGAGGAAATTCTGGCGGACGTGCTCCCTGCCGTTCCTCCCCAGTTGCGCCGCGTACTCAGGGTTGGTGAGCAGTTGCTTGAGATCAAACGCCGTTCCCTCGATGCCGTACGAGAGCAGCCCGGTAAACTTGTTCTGCACCTGGAGCGGGATGCCACCGACGGCTGAAGCCACCACGGGCTTCGCTTTCCAAAGCGCCTCGCTGACCGTAAGGCCGAACCCCTCCCTGATCGACTTTTGCAGGATGACTGTCGACGCCCGTTGCAGCGCGTTTATTTCGATGTCGCTGCTCGGCGGCATGAGCAGGATGTGAATATCGGGGTCGCCGTTGGCGTGCTCTTTGACTTCGGCCAGCACCACCTCGCACTCGGGATCGTCGGTGGCGGTGCCTCCGGCGAGGACGAGCCTGCAGTCGATGGCCCGCTTCACAATCCGGAAAGCCTGTATCACCCCGACAGGGTCCTTTAGATAGTCGAAACGTGATACCTGGGTTATGATCGGCTTATCGCGGGGAATCCCGTACCTGTGAAGCACCGCATCGATAGTGTCGTTGGGAAGTTCCTTGTTCTTGTCGCTCAAGGGGTCAATGGAAGGTGAGATAAGGAACTGCGGGATTGGCAGCACCTGTGAGAACGAAGGGGCCGAGAATACGGCGGCATCGTACTGAAGCACATATGGGCGCAGGAAGTCCCAGACCACAGGCGAGGGCTGCGAGACATCGATGTGACACCTCCACAGCCATTTCTTCCCAATTTCGCGCTTACGGGTAACCAGCTCGATCGGTTGCGGATCATGAATGAACATGATATCGCCAACGAGTTGCAGCTCCTGGATGTTCTTCCTGGAGGTTTCCTGGAAGACATCGAAGTCCTGGGCAGTGATGTCCTCGCTCCTGCCGTGGATAGCGTTGTGGAACTTCTTGGTGACCTGGAAGAAGCGGTCATCCCCTTTGATCACATCCCAACGCGCATCGACCTCCAGCTCGTTGAGCAGCGGGGTGAGGCGATTGAGGATCTCGGCAACGCCCCCGCCAACAAAGGTCGAGTTAACGTTCTGCACGACCTTCCCGGAAAGGCCTTTCGCCAGCAGGTGCAGCTCTTCAACTATGCTCCTGCCCACGATCGGTTCATAGTCACGGAGGGTTACTTTATCCGCTTTTCGATGAGCTGTATCAGCGCTGATCTCAGACCTCCCAGGGTATATGTATAGGGGTAAAGCCGCGCGATCCTGCCGGCGAGGTCGTTCTCTCCCAGGTTCTCCTCGATCCAGGTCGAGAAGTCATTGCGTCCCTTGCCCAATCTCATTCGAGACTCGAAGATGTGGAAGTAAAGCGACCCGAAGCTCACATTGCGCAAGGCTTCCACGAACTCACGAAGGTCGTGGGCCACATAGGGTGTGGCAAAGACGACGCTTCTGGACTTGAGAAAATAGAATTCCCTCCCCACAGGAGCGTCGCGACTGCCTCCGGCATGGGCGAGGCTTTCTTCCATTATGCTCACCAGGCGGTCCCTCAACATCGCCAGGCTGGTGAACTCGAACGTGTCTACGCTCGCCAGCCTCTCCCCCAGGGCCTGGTCACCCAGCACATCGGCAACCCATACCCCGAAATCATTGGACGGTTCGGGGGTCAGATAGTGGTGCTCAAAGATGAAATGGTGGGTATGGTAGTACACTATGGGGTCTGGCGCCGTCTTAAGCGTATCCGCGAGTTCTCGCAGGTTCCTGGCCCTCAGCCCGGTGAGCTCCGTTATGTGGCTGCGGGCAAAGAATCGAAATGGGTCTTTCGCTTTTTTTAACGGCCGGCCATAGTTTACCAGTGCGGACTCGGTCAGCTTCCTGTTGGGGACGATCATCAGGCTTTCGTCCAGCCCCCGCATCCTGGTATAGCGCTTGCCGATGCCCACTACATTCCCCTGCTCTCCAGAGGGCAGCCTGACGAAATCTCCCTCTTTGACATGGCCGGTAGCGGTCAGTTGCAGTCCCGCGAAGATATCAGCAAAGGGGTCCTTGAAGACGACCGCTACCACGAGGGCGACCAGGATGATGACCATGAGCAGCGAGGCCAATGGCAGCCCCCAGATATCAAGCACGGTAAGGATGCCGAGCACGGCGATGGTAGCCTTGGCGGCGGTCTTCGCCGGGGCCAGGCCCCCAGCGGGCAGCTTCCACCTGGCGGCGTAATAGTCGAGCGTTTCCCTGGCCAGTCCGTAGAGGGTAAATGCCACGGACAGGACCAGCAGGCTGGCCAGGACATCATGCGCTGGCGCTTTCCATTGCATGGGAATAACGGAGACCGCAACCGCCAGATAAGCGCTGACCAGGAAGCACCACAAGACGGATGGCCCGCGCGTTGCCCTGACGAGGATTTGCTCCCCCTTCCACCCCGTCTTCTTCACCCACAGTCCAACTCGTTCATAGCCCAACGACCTGAGCCAGAAGGTGGCAATCAGCGTGGCGACGAATACAGCGCCCGGGATAACGATTGCCCGCCACTCGAGGGCGATCCAATCAACCACAGCGCTCATCGGCCCCGCCTCCGATACTGGACCAGCAGCCGCTCCAGAAACTCATGCACCTCGTCCGGCGACCTGAGATTGTACTGCGCCGCGCTTTGCGTACCGTCATCACCAACATAGACCGAAATACCGCCATATTTCTTCACTGAGCGAAACGCATCCTCGTCGGTGACATCATCTCCAAGGAAGATCGGAAGCGCCTGGCGCCTGTAGCCAGCGTGTCCGAATCTTTCCATGAGCATGTCAACTGCCTTTCCCTTATCCCAGGAGACGGGCGGCCTCACTTCCAGCACCTTTTTTCCCCGTGTAGTCCTTACCTTCCCGGCTGCCCGCGCGGCAGCGACCGCCTGTTCAAAAATGCTGCCCACCCTCTCCGCGTGACCTTCTTCAACCTGGCGGTAGTGCACGGAAAGAGAGAGGCCCTTATCCTCGACCTTCGCGCCCGCGATGGAGTCGAGTCCCCGGCTCAACACCCTGTGCAGCAGGCGCAATATGGGGCGGAACTCCTCGGCCAGCGGGGCCACGAAGCGGAGGCCGGGGCCCTCTATTTCCAGTCCGTGGTTCCCCGCATAAATTATACCGCTCACGCCGGCCTTTTCCTTCAGGTCGTGCAGGGCCCTGCCGCTGATGATCCCCAGCGTAAGGCCACGCTGGTGGGCCAGCGACTGGAGCGTTGACCTCGTTTCCGGGGACAAGGTTGCCGCGTCCGGGCTCTCCACGAGTGGGGTGAGTGTGCCGTCGAAGTCGGCCAACAACAATATGTGCCTGGCCGTTCTTACCTGCTGGGCGACGTTGTTCCAGACTGAGAACAGGTGCTCCACTCATCCCCCATTTCCAAATTCGAATCGCGCCAGCGCGGATACGAGGTCAGCGGCCCACTTGTAAATGTTGTTCTCGGCGACGATCTCCCTCAACTTGCGCATCCGGCGCTTTCGTTCTTCGGGCGGCATTTCCACTGCCTCTTGTATTGCCCGGGCGAATTGGTCCGTTGCATAGGGGTTGACCAGGACCGCAGCGGTAAGCTCCCTGGCCGCTCCCGTGAACGGGCTCAATATCAGCACACCCTCCTCGTCGAAGCGACTGGCGACGTACTCCTTGGCCACCAGGTTCATGCCATCGTGGAGTGAGTTGACGATGCAGAAGCGAGCAATCCGGCGCAGCGCGTTCAGCTTTGTCTGGGAAAGGTGCTCGCGAATGTAGATTATGGGTTTCCAGTGCCCTGTGCCGTGCCTCCAGTTTATTTCTTCCACGAGCCCGTCAATCTCGTCGTTGAGCGACTTGTACGCCCCGATGTGAACGCGGCTGGGAACGCCCACCTGGATAAATACAATGCGCCCCTTGTAGGCAGGCCATTTTTCCAGGAAGCGCTCGAAAGCGACAAGCCGGTCCGGTATGCCCTTCGTGTAATCGATCCTGTCCAGGCCAAGGCCAACGACCTGGCCCGCCAGCCCCAGGTTGGTTGTGAATCGCTCCATTTCTTCTGCCACGTCGGCCCCCTGGGCGTCACGACTTATCCCGGCAAAATCGACGCTTATGGGGAATGGTTGCACGGCAGTCCTTTTCCCTTTGCGTTCCACCTCGTACCGCTCCCGGTCGACCCGTGCCTCCAGGGTGCGGTCTACCGTGTCCAGGAAATTGTTGCAGTGGTAGCGGATGTGGAATCCAAGCAGGTCATTGCCCAGCAGCCCGTCGAGCAGCTCACTCTGCCACGGGCAGACGCGAAAGGCTTCCGGATTCGGCCACGGTATGTGCCAGAATTGAGCGACGATCATGTTGCGGCCGGATTCCCTGAGCAGGCTGGGGACCAGCGCCAGATGGTAGTCCTGGACAAAAACGAAGGCATGGCGGTCTCCCACCTCCTCCAGGATAGCATCGGCGAAGAGACGGTTTACCTTGCGATAAGCTTCCCAATCGGACTCCCTGAAGACGGGCCGTGTATAGGCAATGTGGCACAGTGGCCAGAGGGCCTCATTAGAAAAGCCATAGTAGTAGCCAGCCTCTTCTTCCTTGGTGAGCCAAACCCTTTTCAGCGCGTAGCTCGGGCTTTCGGGCGGCACAGCGACCCTGTTCTTGTCGTCGACGACCTCCCGGTCGGCATCGCCGCTCCCGTGAGCGATCCAGGTGCCGCCGCAGGCGCGCATC
>JACPRR010000173.1 GCA_016189825.1 Chloroflexota bacterium | reverse complement strand
GGATGGTTCCTGAGCCTGTCGAAGGACGGTCTCTGAGACGGTTCCTGAGGCGGCCCCGGAGGCTCTCGACGGGCTCGTAGGATGGTTCCTGAGCATGTCGAAGGACTCGAAGGGCGTGGCGCTCAGGGTAAACTGCAGCCGGTATCTAGGGCGCACATTGGCGTCGGCCCGTAGGGGCGTATTGCATACGCCTTCCGGCTCGGGGGCCGGAATGACGTTTCGCGAGACGCTCGCGACCTTTGACTACTCGAGCCCGAGGAGCCGGTCGAGCCCCACGACCAGGTCTTTGCGCTTCATCACTTCCCTTATGGCGAGGGCGACCCCGGGCATGTAACACTCCCGGTTGATCGTGTCGTGCCTGATGGTCAGCGTCTGCCCCGGACCGCCGAAGATGACTTCCTGGTGCGCCAGAAAGCCAGGGGCCCGGACCGAGTGAATGGCGACGCCCTCGGCTTCTCCGCCACGGGTGCCCGCAAGGGTCTGCTTCTGCGCCTGGCTGTGCTGGAACCGTTTTCCCCTGGCCTCAGCCATCGCTTTCGCAGTCGCAAGGGCCGTTCCGGAAGGGGCGTCGAGCTTCTTCTCGTGATGGAGCTCAATGATCTCGGCGTAGTCGAAGAAACGGGATCATATCTTTGCCAGATGGACCATGATCACGGCACCGGTGGTGAAATTGGGAGCGACGAAGGTCCCAACTCCACGCGCCTGGCACAGCCTCTTGATCTCCGCCAGGTTGTCGGGGGACAGGCCGGTGGTGCCGATCACCATCCTGACGCCGCTCATGAGCGCGGTGCGCGCGGCGGCGATGCTCGCTTCCGCGACGGAGAAGTCGACTACCACGTCTGCCGGTTGCCGCACCAGCATGTCGGCCAGGTCAGCGGCAAGCGGGAGGGCGCTGCCGCTATCAAGGGTGAGGGTGTTTGACCGCGACGCCTTGTCCACTCCTCCCACCACCAGCATGTCGTTCTCGCGGGACATGCTGGCGATGACCTCCCGTCCCATCCGGCCCAGGGCGCCGTTTACTATGACCCGTATTCTACCAGTCGCCATGTCAGCTTCTGCTCCTCCTCTCTCGGCTATATCCCGCTAGGGCCCCTGGAGGCGAAAGGAGGTGCCGCCTCTCCCTTTGAGGGAGAAGGAGGGAGAGGGTGACCAGCTCAGTGTATGCCATGGCGAGCCCCCTCTCCTTAGTCCTCTCCCACCGGGGGAGAGGAACCCCGTGACGTCCTACCGGGGCGGCCGCCTGCCGCCTTGGAATGGCCGAGATCCCCCGGGCCGCCGCGGGGGACCGTCGGCGGGCCTGACGGGGGAGGCCCCCGCGGGCGCCGCGGTGTCGCTGATAGTCGCGCCCGGGACCCTGGCTACGTCGCCGAAGACCGCCTTGCGGGACAGGTTTATCCTGCCCAGACGGTCGATCTCTATGACCTTCACCATTATCTCGTCGCCGACCTTCACCACGTCCTCTACGCTGGGCACGCGGTAGTCTGCGAGTTCGCTTATGTGGACCAGGCCTTCCTTGCCGGGGAGTATCTCTACCATGGCGCCAAAGTTAAGTATCCGGGTGACCTTGCCGGTGTAGATGCCGCCGGGCTCGACCTCCTTGGTCATGCCCTCGATAATCCTGATTGCCTTTTGCGCGGCCTCTTCGTCGGAAGAGCCGATCACCACCGAGCCATCGTCGCTGATGTCGATGGTCGCCTTGGTCTCCTCAATAATCGCCCTGATGTTCTTGCCGCCAGGGCCGATCACGGCGCCGATCTTGCTCGGGTCGATGTGTATCTTGTACATGCGGGGGGCGTACGGGCTGAGATCGTCACGGCTCTTGCTTATCGTCTTCTGCATGACATCGAGGATGGCGATGCGGGCCTCCCCGGCCTGCTTGAAAGCCTTTTCGAGCACGGCGAAGTCGATTCCCTTGAGCTTTGTATCCATCTGCAGGGCGGTTATGCCTTTGACAGTCCCTGCCACCTTGCAGTCCATGTCGCCGTACGCATCTTCCAGCCCCTCTATGTCAGTCAGCACAGCGACCCTGCCACTTTCATCGGTCATCAAGCCCATGGCGATGCCGGCCACGGGCGACCCTATGGGGACGCCGGCGTCCATTAGCGAAAGCGAAGAAGCACAGGCGCTGGCCATCGAAGTGCTGCCGCTTGAGCTGACCACTTCGGAGACCAGCCGTATGGTGTAGGGGAAAACGTTCTCATCCGGGATCACCGGCAGCAGCGCGCGCTCTACGAGCGCCCCGTGCCCGATCTCGCGGCGAGAACGCCCTCCCATTCTCTTCACCTCGCCGGTGGAGAAGGGTGGGAAGTTGTAGTGGTGCATGAACCGTTTTGTCTCTTCAATCCCCAGCCCGTCGAGCTTCTGCTGCTCGGACATGGAGCCAAGGGTGGTGATCGTCAGCGCCTGCGTCAGACCACGCTTGAACATGCCTGAGCCATGCGTCCTGGGGAGGAGGCCGACGTCGCAGCTCAGGGGCCGGATTTCGCTGAATGAACGGCCGTCCAGGCGTTTTCCCTTCTCCAGCACAGAAGCGCGGACCGCCTTTTTGATCAACTTATCGAGCTCGGCGAGTATGTCGGCGGGCTGGTACCTGTCTTTCAGCGTGTCGGTCAGTTCCTTCTCGAATACGTCGAGGCTCTCCTCGCGCGCCTTCTTGTCCTTCTGGAAGATGAGCTGTTCCAGCCTGCTGCCGGCGAAGGCCCTGACTGCCTGTTCCAGTTCCTCGTTCCTGGCGGGGGGAGGGACCACGATCTTCTGCTTCCCCCAGTGCGCCCGCGCCTGCTGCTGCAGGGCGACGATCTCCTTGTTCGCCTCGTGCCCCATGCGCACTGCTTCCACGAGCAGTTCGACCGGGATCTCCTTGGCGCCGGCCTCGAACATGACTACGGAATCAGCCGTGCTGGCAATGACGAGGTCGAGCTCTCCGGCAGCCGCTTCGGCAAGCGTTGGGTTGAGCTTCAGCTTGCCGTCCACATAGCCCACGTGAGTGGCGGCCACGGGGTCGTTAAACGGTATGTCGGATACGAACAGTGCACACGAGGCCCCGATGATGGCCAGGCAGTCGGGGTCGTTCTGCTGGTCGGCAGAAAGGACCGTGATGACCACCTGCGTCTCGTTATGCCAGCCTTTGGGGAAGAGCGGGCGCAAAGGGCGGTCGGTCATGCGGCTGGCCAGAATGGCCTCGTCGGTGGGCCTTCCTTCCCGCCTGATGAAGCCCCCGGGGATCTTGCCGGCGGCGTAGAGCCGCTCTTCGTAGTCTACAGTGAGGGGGAGGAAGTCCACTCCCTCCCTGGGTTCCTTCGACGCGCATGCAGTGACCAGGACGACCGTATCTCCATAGCGCACCGTCACCGCGCCGTTCGCCTGTTCGGCGAGCCTTCCCAGTTCGATCGTCAGCTTCCTACCGGCGATCTCACAGGAATATGATTGGGCCATGTACCTTTCCTTCTGGATGGGAGAGAACGCTGACGCGCGCGGGGGTGCGCGTTACTTGCGTAGGCTGAGCCGTGCGATCAGGGAACGGTATCGTTGCACGTCGGTGCGGTTCAAGTAGCCCAAAAGCCGGCGGCGCCGCCCGATGAGCATCAGCAGTCCGCGTTGAGAGTGGAAATCCTTGCTGTGGGCTTTCATGTGTTCGGTCAGCGACCGTATCCTCTCGGTGAGTATGGCGACTTGTACTTCCGCTGATCCCGAGTCAGTCGCATGAACCCTGTTTCCCTCGATAAGGGACTGTTTTCTCTCCTTCTCCAACTTCTTGTTTCCCCCTTATTTATACGTCGCGATTATAGCACACGCATTGCGGCACTGCCAAACACTGGGTGTGAAGGCCGACGGGGAAAACTGAAGCCCTGGTTACATCGCCTAGCCGCGACCCCGCACCCATTTGTGAAAAATACATGAAATGCCCCCTTGACGCCGGGGACGTTTTGATCTATATTAGGGCCGTTGCTAAGGCTAAGGTTCAGTGCTGTTTCTATGAGTAGGCCTCGAGGCGAGAGAAAGCTTGTC
>JACPRR010000020.1 GCA_016189825.1 Chloroflexota bacterium | reverse complement strand
TCCCGAGCGCCCTGGCCGCGCGGCCAAGCACATAGCTGGCTATCGCCCCCGCCACGAGCACAACCGCCAGGATAATGACAAAGGCGACGACGCGCGAGCCCGTCTGGTTCGCGATGAAACGCTGTAGCCAGAGGCCGAACTGGGGATAGAACCTGACGGCGAGGACAACGCCCAGGATGAGGGCCGCCAGGCTGGTGACGGACTTGATCAATCCGCTCCTGGCCCCCCCGATGATCGAGATAACGAAGATGAATAAGAGGACGATATCGAGCCAGTTCAATCGCTCAGGCCTCCTCTTTCACTGCGCAATTGGATTCGCGCTCCCTGATCGCCTTCCACTCCGCCCGGGTCACCTTCATGATGATGAAATTGTGCCGCCCTTCACTGAGCTTCCCTGCAGGAACAAACCCGCACTTGCGGAATGACCCCTGGGCGCGCAAGTTCCAGTCGAGTGTCCGCAGATAGATGGATTCCATGCCACCATCGCTGAATACATAGTCCAGGACGAGCCCGACCGCCTCGGTGCCGTAGCCTCTGCCCCAATAGTCGCGGTCCCCCACCATTATGCCTACCTGAGCTTCTTTCGCCCTCTGATCAATATCGAAGTAGGCGACGTTGCCGATGTGACGGCCATCCAGTGTTTCGATGGCGAACCTTCGCCGGTGCCGGGCAGGGTGCTCAAGCTCCCAGATGTAGCCTCGCTGGTATTCGTCAAAAGACTCGTCAAGTGGAATGGTAGCATCCATCTCAGCCAGCTCAGGGTCCTGCCGCCACTGATAGTCCTGCCAGGCGTCCTTTGCCAGCTTCGGCCTCAATCGCGATTTTCCTCCGACGAGCATGCAACTCCCCTTGTTAACGGTCTTCCCTACAAAGAGATAGAACCATCGTGGAACGTGATCTCGGAAAGCGCTTCCTCAACTGCCTGTCTTACCTTCTCGTTAGGGTCCCTCGCGAGCCCGCGCAGTGCTCCCTGAGCAGCCTTGCCCCCTATCTGGCCCAGCGCCCAGACGGCGGCGGTGCGCACCTCGACATCGCTGTCATTGAGCAATGGCAACAGGTGGGAGACAGCCGACGGTTCCCCGATTTCACCAGCGGCGTGGGCGGCCTCGTAGCGCACCTTCACGTTCGGGGTCCCCATCTCGGCGAAAAGCGCCGGCAACCACCTTGCGTCACAGTTCATTCCCATGGCGTAGATCGCGCTTGCCTTGAACCCCGGCTCGGCGCTGCGATACGCGCTGGCAATCAGGTCAGTGACCTGCGGCGACGACCACGCAGAGATCGATTCAAGCGCGCGCCGACGCAGTTCAGCGCTCTGGCCGCGGTCGGCGATAATCGCCAGGAGCGCATTCCTGACCCTGTCTACCCGGCTATCCGGTATTTCACCCCGTTCTGCCTGAAGCACGAACTTACCCAGAGAGAGGGCCGCAGCGACCCTCACCGGCCCGGACCTGTCATCGGTCAGCATGCGGACCAGGCGGGTTGCAACCTCTCCATTCTCCGAGAGAACCAGCCCCGAGGCGGCCGCGGCCCGCACCATGGGGTCGGGGTCGGAGAGAACATTGAGGAACACTTTCTCGAAGCTCAGATCGAAATTGTCCTCGGCGAGCTCTGCCATGCGGCCGATAATCTCGCGCCGTCTCTCAGCGGCAACAGCGGCCCAGCGCTCGCGAAACAGGGCGATTTCGGCCCGGTCAAGGTCGGATAGCTCCGTGATCGCAGCCGTGCGCAGCGGCTTCGAGCTGTCGAACACCTCGTTGAGCACCGCGCCGGTCCGCGCCTCAGCGAGGCCGCGTTCGATGCTTTCCTTCAAGCCTCGTCCTCCTCTGGCCCCTCCTCACTCGGCGGAGGCCAGATCGGCTTGGTGAAATGGTCGATGAACTCACCCATCGCCTGAACGGCCAGGTGCTTCATCTCTTCTTCGGCCTCTTTCGCCTGCGTACCCAGCTCTTCAAGCCCGACATCAACATTGAGCACCTTCTTCAAAACGCCCGCCACCGCCAGCGCCGCTTTGGGGTTAGGTATCCTTGTCGCATACATGGGGACTTCGCCGAGGAGGCAATAGCCTTCGACCTTCCGTTCTTTGGCCACGCCGAGCAACACGCCGTTCATCCCTGCGATCTGGAGTTCCCCGCGCATCACCACGTCGAGCCCCTTGAACTCGTCGAGCAACCGCGGCTCCGTAGCGACGCCCCATACCTTTGAAGGCTCAGTGTAGTGCATGCGGACCAGGGCGGCGGCGCAGGTGACTACCTTCCTCGCCTTGAATTTCTGGGCCACGTCGACAATGCAATGTGCTAGCTCGTAGGCCTGGGATGCCGGCTGCGCTTCTCCCAGGAATAACAACAGGTCGCTGCGCGCGTCAGCCGGGTTCTTCCAGTAGTACAGCGTATTCGAAGGAAACTGTGGTTCCTGGACGACGTTGTCCTTCACGGCGACGCCTGTGGGCTCAAAGAAGTGGAACGACTCCAGCTCGCCGATCGGCTCCGCGCCCAACTTTTGCTGCAGGTAACGCGCTACTATGAGCGCCACCTGCCCCACACCCGGCCATGCGGCGAGCATCACCGGCCTTCTGCCCCGGTAAGGCTCGCGAAACAGGCTTACCACTTCATCGACCATTCGGCACTATCCCCGTGCGGCAACGGCCAGGCCTTCGAGCCAGATGGGAGGGGTCTTCACCGTCCCATGTACCAGCCTCGATTCGCTACCCATCGCCACTATGCCTTTGAGGGCCTGGTAGATGTTGCCTGAAACCATGACATCCTTTGCCCGCCCGACCATGGCCCCATTTTCGATCTTGAAACCGAGGAGCAAGTTGCCGCTGAAGTCCCCGCCGAGAACATTGCCCTGCCCAGCGCCCATAAGGTGCTCGACGACTATGCCTTCCTTGATCTCGGAAACCATCTGTTCAATAGAGAGAGTGCCCTCCTCGAAGACGAGACAACTCGGGCCCGGAGAGGGCATCGCGCCGCGCGACCTGCTCGCGCTGCCTGTGCTCTGCGCGCCGGCGAGCCCCGCAGTCTGCAGATCATAGAGAAAAGAGGTTATTGTGCCGCTCTGCACCAGCGTTGTGCGCCGGCTGGGCACACCCTCATCGTCGCACGGGCGGCTCTCCGGGAGGAACGAGGTGACGGGGTCGTCCCGCAAGCTCAGCTTTTCGTCAAGCAGTTTCTCACCCAGCTTTCCCTTCAGCGGTGAGGCGCCTTCCAGCACCGTCCGTCCATTGAATCCGACCATGAGCGGCATGGCCAGTGTTCCGACCACAGCACGCGATGTCAGCACAACGGGCATGGTCTTCGTAGCCACCTTCGCCCCGGCGCGCGCCATCTCGAGCTGCCACAGGGTTACCTCCTCCACCGACCTGGTGTCTTTCAGCGGATGACACGAGACATCCGCATCGCCGACAAACAGCATGTCTTCGCCTCTGACCAACGTGCCCTCAACCCCCGCCGAGAACAGGCTCCTCCTGTAGTGGGCCGAGGCGCCGTTGGAATTGGCCAGGAACAGCTCGCTGAAGGACTTGCTGACTCCGCCCTCGCACAACAGCTCCGGGGTGTGGCGGCGTACCCTGTCGATCAACTGCTGCCCCATTTGGACCATCTCTTCGGTTGCGACCTTCTCGACCTCCGGATCGTAGACAGGGACATCGGGATAACCCAGCCGTCCAGGGAACTCGAACTTGGCCTCGGCGCCGAAGGGAGCTGTCTCCAACGCCATCTTCACCACGGCCCGGGGATCGGTAACGCCTGAGGACATGGAAAGTCCCAGCCGGCCGCCCTTGACCAACCGCAGGGCGACAGTCCGGGTGCTTCGCCCCTGTATCTCCTTGAGCCTGTTGGCCTCGAAGCGCACCGGCGTCTCCTGTGATAGGGCGCCGAAAACCTCGGCATGGTCCGCCACCCGGCGGGCCTCCGACAGGACGTCGCCAAGGAACGAGGAAAAGGCGCCGTTCTCGACCACGCTACTTCCCTCCCACAAGGCAACGGCGTATCCTGATATGCGGCCCGCCGTTGGACACGGGCAGTGGCGCCTGTCCGCTCTTCCCGCAGCCTCCGCCCTGGTTCATCTCCAGGTCTTTGCCAACAGCATCGATCTGCCCCAGGGTACTGAACAGGTTCCCGGTCAGCACCACCGGACGGAGCGGTTCCGCGATCTTGCCGTTGCGGATCATGTGCGCATCCCCGCTGGAGAAGGTGAACATCTCCATGCTGGTGGTGCCGCCATACCAGTTCCGGGCGTACACCCCCTCTTTTACCTCGCTCATGATCTCTTCCACTGAAGCGGCGCCCGGCTCGATATAGGTGTTGCTCATGCGGACGATAGGCGAGAAGCGGTAGTTGATGGCGCGGGCGTTCCCCGTAGGCTGCTCGCCAAGCTTGGCCGCAGTTTCCCTGGAATGGAGCCTGCCGACGAGCACGCCCTCACGGATGAGGTAGCTCTTGCGCGCCGGCGTACCCTCGTCATCGTACTTGTACGTGCCGCGGAGGCTGGGCATTGTCGGGTCATCGATGATGTTCAGGTGCTTTCCGCCGAAGGTGCGCCCCAACACCATGATCTCCTGCATCCGCCTGTCTTCATAGATGAAGTCAGACTCGGAGAGATGTCCAAATGCCTCGTGCGCGAAAACCCCGGCGAGCACCGGATCAAGCACGACCGTATACTCCCCCCCTTTGGCCGGCGGGGCCTTGAGCAACTGTACCGCCCGTTCCGCCATCTCGCGGACCTGGCTGTCGAGATGCTCCATCGGCGCGAAATCGTCGCGGCTGCCCAGGCTCAAGCCCGCCTGCTGCACCTCGGCCCCGTCCCTGGCAACTGCCACGAACCGCAAGATCACGTCCTCTCGGGACTGTTCTATACAGGTCCCTTGCGAGTTCGCCAGCACCGAGGTGCGCGCAATGTCCCCGTAGGTGATGATGGAAGTCATCACCCCCGGCGTGCCAAGCAGTATCCCGTTGTACCGATCCAGCAGCTCCTTCTTCGTGTTCAGGGGAACCGCCCGGTGGCTCCTGCCTGAGCGCCCGGCCTCTACCACGTCGGTCACGGGATCGACGTGGGCAAAGTAGCTCCGCTCGTGCGCTGTCATCCT
>JACPRR010000171.1 GCA_016189825.1 Chloroflexota bacterium | reverse complement strand
TCTCAAGTCCGGCCCCGGTCATCGCGATGAAGGGCTTGTCTTCTTGCCACCATCTCAGTTGTTCCTTGTTATGCGCCAGCAGAGCCTGGTACAGCACCTTGTTGCTCTTGAGCATGTTGGCGCCGGTACTGCTTTCGATCCGCTTGAGCCGCCTCTCGTACTTAGCGATCTCTGTCTCGAAGATGTTCATGGCTTGTCCTTTTGAGATCGAACTATGGAAGCTCTAGCGGGTCTGGCCGGACTGCTCTTGAGCTTCCCTTTGGGCGTCGAACCACAGCACCCCTTGCTTAACTTCGGGCATCGAAAGCACCTGCGGGAACGCGAACTGCACTCCCCTTTCCCGGGCCATCTTCCCCAGTGCTCTGACATCGTCTCCAAATTTGTTGTTGAGCCAGTCGAAGGCCGCTTTCACTCCCACATCCTTGACCTTCTGTCTCCATTCGGAGGTCGGCTCAAAGGTGTGGCCATAATCATGGATCTTGGTGACCACGTCTATGGCGGCTCTCATGCCCATGATCTCGTAGCTCTTGTTGCAGGCGAATTTGTTCAAGGAGAGCAGCTCGCTGGGGACCATCGCCAGCCTCTTGGCCACGATCCTGACCCGTTCCTCCAGTTCCTCCGCGGGAACGGCCATTGTCGCCACCCCGATCTCCGCAGCCTCCTTGCCGGTTATCGGATCTCCGACCAGGCCGAGGTATTTGGCCTTCTTCATCCCGCAGAACCAGGGGTAGAGGCCGCCGCCGGTGCTCATCGTCCTCACCGGGGTGTAGGCGAAAACAGCGTCATTGGCCACTATCGTGATATCACAGATCAAGGCAAGGTTGGTGGCGCCGCCCAGGCAGTGACCGTGCACCTGGGCGATGACGGGTTTCTGCAGGTTCCAGATGGTGAAGCGCATGCCGATGTGGTAGTAGTTGTCATCCTCCTGGGCTATGAGGGGTGCGAGTCCCTTGCCGAAATCGGCAGGGATACCCACGTCATACCCGGCAGAGAAGAGACGTCCCGCGCCCTTTATGGTGATCACCTTCACCTCGGGGTCACGCTCCGCGGTGACAAGGGCATGCTTTAGATCGAGGATCATGTCGAAGCACATCGCATTCAGCTTCTCAGGGCGGTTGAGCGTGATCGTCGCCAGCCGGACATCAGCCGGATCTTTTTCGTAAAGGATGTTGTGATAGGGAGTCCTATCTATGAGATCCAGCGGCATATTGACCAAGCAGCGCCTCCTCGTATTTCGCGGGCAGTCCGAGTGTTGTCCTGCTAACGCGTTATCTTGTCTAATACAAACGAACTAAGTGATGTTGCATCCCTATGGGTGGCACAGGCGTCCCTGCCTGTGCGCCATGCAACGAATTCTAAGGCGTTTGTATTAGTTCTTGCTGTGCTTTACCCGATCGACGTACATCGGCGGGGACATCAGTGTGTAGATGGGGAAATCGACGTCCACCTTTGGCCCGGCGCCCACCATCGCCGGCACGCCGCCAATCGGAATGGCAACTTGGGCATCGGCAACAGTCTTTATTATCTGGGCCAGGATCGGCTTCCTCTTGCCGGCGTCCGGCTCCCTGACGGCTGAAGGTACCAGTTGCTCAATGTCAGGGAACGCGCGGCCCAGCATGACGTAATTCCCTTTGGGATCGAGGTACGTGCTCAGGGTATTCCCGGCCGTTGGCCGGCCTGTGACGCGCATCAGGGCAACCGTCCCACGGGCTGTAGGAGTCTGTCTCAGCGGCTGGAACGACCCCCAGTCTGTGGGGACCAATTCGACCTTCACGCCTATCTTCCCCCAGTAGCTGGCGACCACTTCAGCAATCTTAGGCATGTAGGGAGCTGCATCCATGCTGAAGGACCACAACTTGATGGTTATGCCCTGGGAGTAGCCGGCGTCCTTAAGGAGACGCTGGGCTTCTTGCGGATCGTAGCGCGCGTATGTTTTGGCCGCGAGGTCTTGCCAGTACGGGACATCGACGTCAATCGCGGTTTCGACAACCGTGAACGCTGGAAGAGCAGGGGCGGCTTTACCATAGAACAGGTTCTTCCGGATGTCGTCTCGGTCTATGGCCAGGGAAAGGGCCTGCCTGACCTTGATATTGGAAAGGGGCATGGCGGCGGCATCAGGATGGTATGCCCCGTACACGAGCATGAAGTTCTGCGCGTAGATGCCGCCCAGCGCCTTGTAACCTGGGGATTTCTCCAGATCTCGACCGGCATCCAGGCCGATGTCGATGATGTCCAGCACCCCGGTCTTGAGCATCGCAACCCTGGTGGTTTCCTCAGCCGCAAAGACGAGCGTAAGATTCTTGAAGGCGGGGACTTGCCTCCAGTGGCTGGTGACCGCCTCGTATGTGACGCTGTCGCCGGGCACGCGCTTAACGAACTTGAATGGACCGCTGCCTATGGGACGCTCGTTATAGTTTTCCTGCCCTCCCTGTTCGGTGTACTGTTTCGGTTGCACCAGTCCCATGATAGGCGTGTACAGGGAGATAAGGGACAAGAAATAGGGTTGCGGTCCCTTAGTATAGACGCGAACCGTGTAGTCATCCACCTTCTGGACGCGGTCGATCGCGTTCCTCAGGTCCACGGTGAAGGCGTTCGGCGACGCGTACCGAGAAAGGCTGAAGGCAACGTCGTCGGCGGTAAGCCCGTCCCCGTTGGAGAACTTTATCCCTTTTCGGACGGACAGAATCCAGGAAAGACCATCTGGAGCCAGCTCCCATTTCTCGGCCACCCCGGGCACAAGATTTGCTCCATCCAACGTGATCAAGGAGTCAAGCATCTGGGCGAAGAAATTGGCTCTCTCGCCGGCTGTCCCCCTTATCGGATCACGCGCCTCACTCCCGAATGTGGCCAGCCCTACCCTGAGGTCTCCGTACGGTCCTGTCGGGGCAGCCACCGGCGCCGACGTGGTCGTTACGGGAGCAGAAGGCGAAGTAGTTTTGGTGGTAGACGCGGGAGCGGTTGTGGCCGAGGGTGCGGTGGTAGAAGCCGGGGCAGAAGTGGGAGACACAGCCGCACCCTTACAACCACTCAAGAGCGACGCCAGTGTCAATCCAAGTATTGCCAGCACAGATATTCGTTGCAGAGCTTTCATGCCCACACCTCCTGATGATTCGCAAATCAATTACCGTTGCCGCCTCTTCACGGGCTTTCTCAGCAGAACAAACGAGCACTACAGTTGGACACTATCGGGACGCGCCCAATGGGCTAATCCGTTCAGACTACGCCGGCCTTCTCCTTCATGGCCTTCAGTATGTCAGGCTCGGCGGATTTCAAGGCTCCCTGGTACTTGGGGTCTTGCAGGTCCCTCCTCAGCCATTCCCTTATCTCAGGGACCTCGTCCATTTGCTGGAGCACCATCGCCTTCTTGTCCATGAATTCCGGCTGCTCGTACTTGACGTCGTAGTGGAAGTCCGGAGTGGGCCAACCATACTTCTTGCGCTGTTCGATGCGCATGGCCCCGAAGCGCTTCTTGAGCTCAAGCCCCTGGCTCCCAGCAAGCCCTGACACGCTCAGTGAAGAAGCCTGCAAGTATCCGGCCTGTTGTGCGCCGTCGATAAGGGCCTCACCCTGTTTGGTCCTGACAATCATGGCTGACATCTTGGGCAGCTTCGGCGCCAGCGTCCCAAGGGGCACGAAGATGTCGCCCAGGGATATGTCGGCCGTTTCCGCCGTGAAGTCCCAGCACATCAAGCATCTCTCGCGGCGAGTCTGATGGAAAGCCCATAGACGCTCACTGTTGGGTATCTTTATTCTCTTGCCGTCGCGCGTTGTGACCGCGCATTCCTGGGACTCAGCGCCGCCGCGCCACTCGCAGTTGGCGATATTCTCGAAAGGAACCCCTGTGAACTTGGCGATCAGGTACTCGGCCGCCTTGTAAGAACGATTCCCTCCGCAGAATATTCCGAGGCTGAACACCATGCGCTCCGCCAGCTTGCGTGGTGCACCATGCATCTGCATCTTCCGAATGCCCGCGACGTGGCTGGCGCAACCCACGGAACCCAGCCGCTTCAGTCCTCTGCTCTCGACCTCTTTCATCACCGCGTTATTCGGGAC